>JANOEF010000195.1:0-9975 GCA_031413075.1 Acidobacteriota bacterium
AAACCCGGACTCGAATCAATTTGTCTTTGTGATACCCGAACGAACTGAAATTCCCTGTCTTGATCACGCCGGACTGAATGATAATCCACAGGCTCAATTCAGGATTTCAGCGACCGGATCTCCGAGAGGAGCTTTATTTAACAAGGAAGAAGTCAAAGTTGAGTATGACACTTCAGCACTGAAATGGTGTCTCTCCAATCCGAGCAAAGAATCGGTGCGTTCCTTTACCGCTTTCAACATCGTTATTTCGACGGAACCGGGAGCCAGTCCGGTGACGCCGTCACCTCAGAAGTCCCCGGTCTCACCGATACCTACCAGAACCAGAATGCCGGCCGCTTCGCCGACGATCCAACCGATAGGTAACACACCTGTCAGTTCGTCCTCGCCGGCCCCAACTACAGCGGGTTCAGCGAAAAAGCCGTGTACTAATGCAGATGCTGATCAAAAAGTAGGCAATTGGTCCAAACAAGGGCAGGATTTTTTGGCCAATGCTGATCCGAATTTTCCTAAAGCGCAATATAAAACGGTTCTGGCCAAAGCTCAAAAGGTCGTCGAGCTGCTGCAAAAAGCTAATCCTCAACCCGTTGGAATCCAGGCTAATGCTTCTCGCGGCATTCTCCGGGGCTCCGGTAACGGTCCATTACCGTTTGAGGTAACGGCGAGGTATTACGGCTTTTTATGCATGCTGGACACTCCTGACGATCCCGAACGCGGTCTGATCATTCCGGGTGGGGAAACCTCAACCGTAGTGACCATTAGTTTCAATTATCTAAATCCGTTGGAGAATATCCCGTTTAGAAGTTTGGGAAAAGATTTACGGACTGTGGAAGGTGAGACAATATACCTTCATCCCAAAGAGGTTGGTGAGATAAATGGGCTGCCACTCCTCTTCGCGCCTGAATTTGATAGCGTTCGCCGCTATGAAGCCGTGGTCATTGCGCCGGGAAACCGCCCCTTGCTGAAGCCGGTGACCCGCGAACAATTTTTGCAAGGCATGATCAAGAGTTCAAACAGAAAAATCAAAAAACGTCAGGACGAGTTAAAGCCAAACGACAAATCCGCCCTCGAGGATATCAAATCCGAAGAGAATAATATTGCCAGGATCGAAACGGAACTCTCGCGGATGTCGCCTGCCGCGCGACAACTGCCGGCGATCATTGCCAGCAAGTATGATTCGATTGAAAAATTGTTTGTCCCGGCATCCGATTCAAGGGGACGGCGGCTGGTGACGATTGACAAGAGCGTGCTCGATCTGACGCTGCCGCGTGAAACCATTCAGTTCATCACGGTTCATTGGCGGTGGCGCGAAAAAGATCCGGTATCCACAGAGTTGATCCGGCAGTTCAAACAGAACTTCGATTTTGAAGCATTGCGAAAAATGTTAGGAAAATAATCCGAGGTGAGAAGAGAAAAATGAAAAAACAACTTAGACGAATTTCAAAATTAGCGATGTGGCTCATGGCAAGTGTGCTGATTTTAGGGATTTTCTGTGTTTTTCCGATGCTGGCTCAAACTACTGCAACGTCTGAGGCCACCACAATACCGTGTACTAATGCAGAGGCATCTCAAACAGCCGGCAAATGGGCACGGCAAGGAAAGGACGATCTGGCAGAGGCCGACCGCACTTTCCCGAAAGAGCAATACAAAGCGGTTTTGGCCAAGGCGCAACCAGTCGTTGAACTTATCAAAGCGGCAAATCCGAATTTGACCGGTCTTGATGCCCGGACGCATCGCGGCATTCGCGGTAACTCCAATTCCCCTGATGGAGCTTTGCCGTTTCGCGTGACCACGGGATATTTCGGGTATTACTGCGTGCCCCTCGATTATCGGGCTGATATTCGCGGGAAAGTCCTATTGGGAGCTGAGACCGACACCTGGATTGATATTCATTTCAACAGCTTCGGTAATTTATTGGGCAGCGGCTTGGGCACGATCCTGGCGGAAGCGGGCAAAGACCTGGCTCAATTTCCCAAATCTGCCGGACAGATTCAAGGATTTGAAATGTTTGAGCTCAAACAAGTGGGAAATAAAAAACAAGAAATGATCGTTATCGCGCTGCCTAACCTTCCTCCCTACCAGCCTTTGAGCCGTGAAGAATATTTACAAGTTCGACTAAAAAAAAATAAGGACCAATTCGGACGTGAGACCGTGCTTAGTGAAAGCGAAAAAGGAAGTTTAATATCAGCGCTCGAAAAAATGTCGCCCGCCGAACGGCAAAGCCCCGCGGTTGTCCGTGACTTTAGTGCTTTACCGGGCAAGGCGCAACTTTTTGCGACGGAAGCCGAGGGCGGCAACCGGCTAGTGAAAATCGGCCAGAGTTCCTTTGATCCTAAGTCACCCCGGCCAACCATTCAGTTTATGGTCGTTTCCTTGCGTTGGAATGAAAAAGACCCGGTCAAAGCGGAATTGATCCGGCAGTTCAAACAAAACTTCGATTTTAAAGCTCTGCAGCAAATGTTGGGGAAATAAACTAAAATGGTCTGCCCGAGACAAGCAGATTTTCTAAAAGGGAGAAAGATGAAAAAACAAATTCGACGAATTTCAAAAGGTGTGGTGTGGTTAATGGGTTTCGTCCTGATTTCGGGTATCCTTTACCCACATCAGGCAATCGCCCAAACATCAGCGTCGGCTGCCCAGAAAAACGATAGTTGGGAACTGAATTACAAGGTTCATGTATGGGGGGATTTTTCAATTGAACCGGAATTGGGCTCGGGAGATTCGACTGTGCGCTATAAAATTGACCGGGAATATGAGGGCAAGTCAAAACTGATCTTTAACAAAGAAAGTGGTTCCCGATTCGAGTTTTTAGACCTTTCTACCACAGAGGTTTACATAAAGATTAATGATGAAAGGACAACATATGGTGATCCAGTCTGTCAGGAATACTCCAACGTAAAAGAAACGTGGAAGGGGGAGACCTCCACTTCTCTGGGTAATCCCAAATATCACCCCTCATCGCAACTGATTATCGATAATGAGAAGAAAATTTATAAAACGAGTTTCCACCTCTTTCATGCACCGAATTATAAGCAGTATGACATCGATTATGAAAAGGAAGAGACAGTCAAAACTTCTACTGGCGGCGGTGGAGATGATCCGGTTAAGAATATAATTAAGTCTCCGGTGCAGCACCTTTCCATAGATGGGTTTTTTGTCCCAAATGTCACAGACTTTATTAAAGATACCCGCATTATACATACTTTTACCTGGTCCGAAGTGAAAGAAAGGGAGAGCAATTTTACCTGGGTTTCGCATGTTTCCAGGCTGGCCATGCCGGGCAGAATGGTCTGGGTCTCCGATACTTTACATCCCGATGAGCCTCTTTTCAAAGGAGTACCTGAAACGAAGGATAAGGTAGACATTATAATCACTTATGCCATTAAAAAGGTTAAAGGTTAATTCTTTAGTTAAGTTTTAAACCACATTTGGTAAATCAAAAAGGACCTCATTGCCCTCAGAAAAGATGGAGCAAATATGATGAAGGTTAAAAATACTTTTGAGTTAATAATTCTGAATCCGCAATTCGTCCCGGATCATATTACCAGGCGGCCAGCTGCCGGCGGGAAATTTTGCTCGATTGAAGGGAGAAAAAAACGATGAGAAAACTTAAGATTTTAATTCCGCTCTTTGCCCTCGTTATCCTGGTTATTCTCTGCGCTCTGGGTTTCATCCTGTTTTTACCCAAAACCCGAAGTACCGAAGAAGTGATTTTTGTCCCAACAGAAGTCGGCACGCCAGAAGGTCCCAAGGTCACCAAGAATATTGGTCCCGAAGGCGGAACGCTTTCAAGCCCGGACGGACGAATGACGTTGACCGTTCCGCCAAACGCCTTGACGGAAACGATTCCGTTCTCAATACAGCCGATCACCAATAAAGCCGCCGGCGGCATTGGACTCGCCTACCGGCTCGAGCCTGACGGAAAGACTTTCGCAACGCCGCTTCAGGTCTCGGTTCATTATGACGACAAAGATCTCGAAGGCACTGTCCCGGAAGCATTATCAATTGCTTATCAGGACAAAAAAGGAGCATGGCACGCCCAAAGGTCGGCCAAGCTGGATCAGGAGGCTAAGACGCTGACGATTTCGACCACGCATTTTACGGATTTTGCCACTTTTCCTCGCCTTCGGATAAATCCTCCCCAAACAACTCTTTATGTCGGAGAATCCCGAACTATAGGACTTACCAACTGCCCGGAACCGGGTTTCTTGGATAAGCTTTTATCTCGTCCGGTGGCATGCGATTCAATTCCAAAGGGTAAACGCGAATGGAGTTTACGCGGACCGGGCGCGATAGAAGTACAGTCCGATGGGGCGTCGGTAAACTATACAGCTCCTGCCAAAAAGCCAACGCCGAATACGGCAACGGTTTATATAGAAATGGAGATGTTTGCGTGGAATACTAAAACGGGTGAAGCCACTAAGGTCTCAAAAACGTTTGCCACGAAAATCACAATCATTGACCGGGGATATAAAGCTACCGGACAATCCCGTGACTCTGTTATATCAGGAGTGGTATGCGATTTGGAAAAACCCTTTTCCCTTAATGCCAAAGACCCTCTTGGTAGTTTTGATTTTAACTTTGTCCCGGCGAACTCTACCTCGGGAACGGTCAGTTGGTCCGTAAATTACCATATAGCTTCCGAGAGCGGTTCCGGAACATACACAGTAGCGGGCGACAGCGGGGCCGGATATAAGATTGAGATGAAAATTGGCGCCACTGCGACGGTTATGGGATACAGTAAATCCGTGCAGGGAACAGGATCTATCAATCTGACGCCGCTTGAAACAAATGAGTGCAGATAGACATGAAGATATGAGTTAACGCTTTCAAACCCAGTGCTGACCGGTAGGTTGAGACAAAAAGGAGAAAATATGACAAAAACATTAAAAACAAATTTAGGAGTTTTGATCTTGATTATCTTATCCGCCTCAGCCATCTTTGCTCAGCAGCAATTCACTCACACCGTGACGGCCAAAAATAAATACTGCAACTCGACCTGTTCACTGATCGATATTCCTGAACTGAACAATAATCCACAGGCCATTATTGTTGTCACTCCGCTCACTGAAAACAGCCGGAATCTGAATCCTCATCCGGTCGGAGTTTTTTATGCCGATCCGAAGAAATGGAGCGTCATCAATGTGAACGGGGTAGCGATCACGGAAGGAGCTAAATTTAATGTTCAGTATTATCCGAACCCAACCCCTGATCAATTTGTTTATGTGACTCCCAGACAAGGAGACGCGCCTTGTATTGATCACGTCGGTCTGAATGATAATCCAAATGCTCAGTTCAGGTTTTCAGCGACCCAATCTCCGAGAGGGGCCTACTATAACAAGGAAGAAGTCAAAATTGAATTTGATGCTTCGGCTTTGAAATGGTGTGTGGCAAGCATCAGAAATCAACCCATACTTTCTGACACGGCCTTTAATATCGTTTTAACTTCCAGTGGAACGAGGACGACTGAACTGCCGAAAATGGCGGTGGCCATCCCCGAATTGACGGTCAAATCGACGATCGGGAATGTTGCTCCCGCCCCATCCTGCAATTGTCCGATTCCAACCTCGCTTCCTCCTAATGGAAATGCCGGAGGCGACCTCGGCGGAAGTTATCCGGGGCCAACCGTTCAAAAACTCAATGGAAAACCTTTATCTTCTGTTGAGCCCTCGCCCGGACAGGTTTTGAAATGGAACGGAAAGGAATGGACTGCGGCCACCGATGAAACGACAACGGCGGTTCAACCGAGTGCGGGTGGGGGAAACGCCAACCCGCCAAGTTACGATCCTCAGCAGGTCGCCTTGATGCGTTGGGATTTGCTGCCCGTGCAAAAGAATTTTTTTACGGTGGGAAAAGAACCGTCGGCTCTGGCCTTTGACGGGACCTTTATGTACGTCGCCAATAAAGGTGACAACACCGTTACCCGCATCCGCACCGGTACCGGCGTGGTCGAAGGAACTCCGATTACGGTCGGTAAAGAGCCTTCAGCCCTGGCTTTCGACGGTACTTTTATGTACGTAGCGAACAGAGGTGACGGCAATGTGACGCTTATTCGCGCCAGTACGGGCGTTGTCGAAGGCAAGCCGGTTCCGGTTGGTAAAGAGCCTGTGGCATTAGCTTTTGACGGGACTTTTATGTATGTGGCAAATTACCAGAGCAATAATATTTCGAGAATCCGCGTCAGCAAAGGAACCGTCGAAGGCAACCCGATCGCGGTCGGCATTAATCCCCACGCATTGGTTTTTACCGGGACCTTTCTCTATGTCTCTCACCGTTTTGGAAGCAGCACCGGCATTGGTTCCGGTCTCTGGAGAATTAGAACCGCCACCGGAGTGGTCGAAGGAACGCCGGTTAAATTTATGGGAACTACAGCTCCGATCAATGCCGGGAAGGCACTCGCCTTTGACGGAACATTTGTCTATTTGGCAAATGTTGACAAAATTTTGCGAATTCGCGCCGGCACCGGAGTCCACGAGGACATTTTGACAATCCAAGGAAAGGAACTCAATGAAGCACTGGTCTTTAACGGAACATCTCTATACGCTGCCGGTTTCCAAAAGGTGATCAAGTTCAACATTAACAGCCTGGGAGAGGATGGAAGTTCGATTGCCTTTCCCGGAAGCAGTAGCGTGATAGCGCTGGCCTATGACGGAACCTATATTTATGCCGCCAGCCAGGTTTTAACGACTGCGGCAACAAGTGGTAAGCAATCCTATATCAATGGCAACGTGATCAGGTTCTAGCCTCCGTTCGGAAATCGAAAGGAAGTTTATGAAGAATCTGAAAGATCGGCCAGTGTCACTTTGTTTTCCGCGAAAAAAAATTTTCGAAGTTGTGACCTCATTCACTTCTATTTTGCGCGTAGTGGGCAGGAATAAATTTTACTTGGGTGTAAGGTTTATGCTATTGAAATAAAAGGAGAAAATATTATGAAAATGTCAAAAATCATCTTAGGTTTATTTATCTTAACTGTAGTCGGCTTGTTCATCCCGCAAACGGGATTTGCCCAGACTGAAAAGTTGGGAGTAGTCAACTACGCGGCTCCGAAAGATTGGGCAAAAACACCTAAGAACAATATTGTTTCGTTCACTGATGTCAAACAATCTACGGGTCATTTCTGCATTATCACGCTCTACGGAGCGACTCCGGGTACTGGAAATCCGAAAAGTGATTTTACCCGGGAATGGAAAAATTTAGTGGCCGAACCATTTAATGGGGAGGCAAATCCTGAAACCGAAACAAGTTCTGAAGACGGCTGGACCGTTACTGCCGGTGGATCGCTCATCGAATTTCAAGGAAATAAATCAATGGCTTTTCTCACGGTTTACAGCGGATTCGAGCAAACCGTCAGTATTCTCGGAGTTTTTAACGATCCGTCTTATTTACCTCAATTAACTGCGTTTATTTCTTCCGTAAATATTGAAAAATCAGCTCCCGTAACTAATCAGGGAGGTCAGTCAAATCCCGTAACTGATCAGGGAGGTCAGTCAAACCAACCCATAGAGGTGTATAATTACGGCAGACTCGCCCTCTCGCCACCCAGCCGGCAGCTCACCCTGGCCGATTTGGCAGGCAACTGGGGGGAGAACAGCGGCATGAACAAGATATATGTTTATAAATCCTCCGGCGCCTACGCCCGGTCTGATTCGCTTCATTCCACCCAGGAAATGACAATCGCCAGCGACGGAGGATACTTCAATGACTTCGCCTCCCTTCAAAACAACACATCGATCAAGGAAAAAGCAACCGGCATAATTTCAATAAATGGAACGGTTTTGACCCTCAGGCAAAAAGACACCACGTATTTTATCATTCGCGGATGGTTGGAAACGCCCGATATGACAATTATGGTCATCTGTCAGGTTGCAGAAGAACAGATTCAGGAGTTTTTAAGAGTTTCGGATGCAGGACACAACGCCACTTGGGTTCGTAAAAAATAAGCCCGACTTTATCCGTTGATATTTGAAGGAAAAAAGACAGAGCAGATAAATTATTTGATTTTCGACCAAAGGGATATCAAAAACGTAGGATTACTATTGTCGAATTTGAAAAGCATCTTTGAAAACTAAAGGTGCTTTTCAAATTTTCGGCGCTTTGAGTCAGTTTATTGAATCAGTTCATTTCGAAATCTCGCTTCGGTGAAATTGTTTGTCAGAAAACAAATGCAGAATCGTGTTGCCAGATAAATCCCTCTCTTGAGGATACTGTGATTTTTAGGCGGATGAAAGAATGTCAATTCGACCGGCTCAAATGCTGCTTAATTGAAGCAACCTGTTCTGAAAATAAGGAGTCAACTATGAAAACACTTAAAATAATTCCAGGGTTAATTATCCTGATTATCTTAACCGCAACAGCAACCTTTGCCCAACAGCAATTCGTTCATACGGTTAGTAAGGCAAACCAATACTGCAATTCAGTTTGTTCGCTGATTGATAATCCCGCACTCAATAATAATCCCAACGCGATTATTATCATCACCCCGCTTTTAGTGAATGGCGTGAATCCGAATCCGTATCTGGTCGGGAGTTATTTCGCAGATGGAAAGAAATGGAGTATTCATAATGCGGAAAATGTGACGATTGCCGTCGGCGCGACATTCAACGTCCAGTATTGGGCAAATCCGACCGCCAATCAATTTGCTTATGTGATTCCCGCAGTAGGTATTGCGCCCTGTATCAATCATCCCGTTCTGAACAATAATTCAAAAGCCCAAATCCTGTTTTCAATCACCCAATCGCCGAGAGGTGCATACTTTAACAAGGAAGCAGTTGAAATCAAGTATAACGCTACGGCTTTAAAATGGTGTGTCGCCAATATCAACGGTTCGCCTGTCAATTCGGCAACCGCCTACAACATAGTTATTACAAATGACGGTTTAAGAATGACCGATTTGACGAAACTGGCTGATAAAGACCCGGTTGGAACGGTCAAAACACCGACGGAATTTAAGCCGCTCGACCCGGCTTGTAATTGTCCGGCGTCGCTTCCGCCCAATGGCAAGGCGGGCGGTGATTTGAGCGGAACATATCCAAATCCGACTGTGCAGAAACTTCTCGGCAGACCCATTTCAACCAATATTCCGAAGATCGGGCAAATCCTGAAATGGAACGGAACTGAATGGATACCTGTTGAAGATGATGTCGCCGCTTCCCCGACTGTTCCAAAGCCTTCGGTTTTATTTTTTAATCAGCCCAGTTCGTTGGGTATGAATGATGTTAATGTGAGCACAGCACAAGTCCCTGGTTTGGACAATCAAAGTTTCACGTTGGAACAGAACAGCCGCATCGTTTTCCAGACGGTAATTGATGCTAGAATCTTTGGTGTTTTTCAGGCAAATCCTACTGGGGTTGATATCTCTGTAGAAATCTTAAACTCAGAAAATGCAATAGTTGCCAAATCTACTGCTAGCGGTATAATCACGTCTCCTACGCTGCAAACTTTAGTTTCAGCCAATATCGGAATTCTTCCGAAGGGAACTTATCATACGAAAGTTACGATAATTCGGCAGAATGGCGGAGCAGATCTTAGTGTTTGGCACGGTAAATTAATCATTCAGATTTTCCCTGATTAGGCTCGTTGCGGATTTCTTCAAGTTGAACCGGTCAAGTTCTATCAGCGGAATTAGGAAAGTCAACAGAAGTTGATTTCTCCTCAGACAAATTGACAATGATAGTTTTGAGATTAGAGAAAATAAAAAACAGTCATAGAAGCCAATACCTTCGCCAAATTAGGCAGAAGAAACGGCAGTTTTAGTCTGATGAATACTGCCTAGTCTGCCAATCTCTGCCAGTATCTCTTTATTTAATATTGGTTCTGCATTTGGCAGAACCTTTTTTATGTGCGCCACGCATACCATATTTGTATAGAGTTAAAGTCTCGAGCGAGCCAGTTAGCGGGAATCGTGAGCCAAATGCAAGGGTGTCTATCGTGAGGTAGAATCTGAAGGAAGCAAGCGGCAAAAGTGGGAACTAACGAACA
>JANOEF010000196.1:0-4542 GCA_031413075.1 Acidobacteriota bacterium
ATACTTATGCCTCTGAGCATTTGAAAAAACACGGTGACGGCGTGCGCGATATTGCGTTTCAGGTCGAAGACTGCGACCGCGCGTTTAACGAAGCCGTCAAACGAGGTGCATTACCATTTCAAACCCCACGCGATATATCTGACGAAAACGGCACGATTCGTTACGCCGCGATTCATACTTACGGCGATACGATTCATTCGTTGATTTCATACAAGGACTACAAAGGCGCTTTTCTGCCCCATTTTGCCCCGCAAGAATTAAAAGGAAAAGACGTTGGAGTTCAATTGGTTGATCATATTGTCGGCAATGTTGAACTCGGTAAAATGACTTATTGGTGTGATTATTACCGCGATGTGATGGGTTTTGAGCGTTATATCACTTTTGATGACAAGGACATTTCGACCGAATACTCTGCCCTAATGTCAATTGTCATGTCAGATGACGGACATAATATTAAATTTCCGATTAATGAACCGGCGCAGGGCAAGGGCGGAAAATCGCAGATTCAGGAATACATTGATTATTACAAATCTGCCGGTGTCCAACACGTAGCTCTGCTCTGCAAAGATATTCTCAAAACAGTCGAAAAATTGCAGAAAAACGGGGTTGAATTCTTGCGCGTTCCCGATACTTATTACGATGAAATTCCTGCCCGGGTTGGTGAGATTGACGAAAATATCGAAGATTTGAAACGTCTCGGATTATTAGTTGATCGCGATGATGAAGGGTATTTATTGCAGATTTTTACCAAACCCGTCGAAGATCGTCCGACCGTTTTCTACGAAATTTTGCAGCGCAAAGGCTGTAAAGGCTTTGGCAAAGGAAACTTCAAAGCGTTGTTTGTTTCGATTGAGGAAGAACAACGGCGACGTGGGAACCTTTAATCGGTTAAAAATGTAAAATTAAAAGTTAAAAAAGTCTCGTTTTAATTTTGCATTTTTAATTTTGCATTTTTAATTTTTAATTACCCCATTGTTTATGACATCAACAGCCAGCGAAAATACATTTGAATATCAAACAGGGTTCGGCAATGAATTTGCCACCGAAGCAATTGGAGGCGCATTACCCATTGGAATGAATTCCCCGCAAAAACCGGCGTTTGGGCTTTATGCCGAACAGTTTTCGGGGACTTCGTTCACCACGCCGCGAGTCTGGAACAAACGGTCGTGGTTGTATCGGATTCGGCCTTCGGCGCTCCACAAGCCTTTTCGCCAAATAGAAAATGGATTGCTCCGTTCCGCTCCGTTTGATGAGGTAGTCGCAACGCCGAATCAGCTTCGTTGGAATGCGATAAGTTTTCCACAGGTGGAAAAAGATTTTGTGGATGGATTAGTAACTATTGCCGGAAGCGGCGATGGTTCGACGACCGGAATTGCGATTCATATTTACGCTTGCAACAAATCAATGACCGACCGATTTTTTTACAATTCGGATGGCGAAATGCTGATTGTTCCCGAAGCGGGTCGGATTGGAATTCTGACCGAAATGGGCGCTTTGCAAATTGGCCCCGGTTCGATTGCCGTTATTCCGCGCGGGCTGAAGTTCAATGTTCAATTAGCTGATGGTGCAGCCAGAGGTTACATTTGTGAAAATTATGGAGCAACTTTCAGACTTCCCGATTTAGGTCCGATCGGCTCAAACGGTTTGGCGAATCCGCGTGATTTTGAAACGCCTGTAGCCTGGTTTGAAGACCGCGAAGGCGAGTTTGAACTGGTCACAAAATTCGGCGGAAACCTTTTTGCCGCAGAAATCGGACACGTTCCGTTGGATGTGGTGGCATGGCACGGAAATCTTGCTCCTTACCGCTATGATTTACGGCGTTTTAATACGATCGGCTCAATAAGTTTCGACCATCCCGACCCTTCAATTTTTACGGTTTTGACCAGTCCGACCGATTCGGCCGGCGTGGCTAATCTTGATTTCGTGATCTTTCCCGAACGCTGGATGGTCGCCGAGAACACGTTTCGCCCCCCCTGGTATCACCGCAATATTATGTCGGAATATATGGGTCTGGTTTACGGGCAATATGACGCGAAAGAAGAAGGTTTTGTCAAAGGCGGCGGCTCACTTCACAACTGTTTTTCGGCTCACGGCCCTGATTTAGATGGGTTTGAAAAAGCGACGAATGCCGATTTAGAACCTCAAAAATATACCGATACACTGGCGTTTATGTTTGAAACCAGACATCTTTTGCGACCGACCAAATTTGCGATGGAAACTGATGCCTTGCAGTCTGACTATTACGAATGTTGGCAAGGGTTGAAGAAAAATTTTAGTAAATGAAAAAGCTTTTAAGCAGGTCAGCAAAAATTATGAGAGATCATGAACTTTCAGAAAACTTAGCTAAATAGTTATATTGCAAGTAGATAGTTTCTTTCTTCATTGTCCATTGTCCATTGTTAATTGGGCATTGGTGCTTAGTTTTACTCCTTTCAGCTTTATTTTGAAATGCCCCAATCAAATCTCAAAAAATACTGTTAGACGGCAAACCTTCGTCTGTTTTACAATGATAAAAGTATGTTGTCACAAAAAGAAGCAAAATATACGCTGGAAGAATATCTCGAACTTGATCAAACGAGCGAAGAAAAGATTGAGTTTTGGGACGGGTTTGTTTTCACGTTGGCTGGCGGAAGCCAGAAACACGACCAAATTCAAAGTAATACGCACTTTGCTCTGAGAACGAAACTACGCGGAAAGTCTTGTCGCGTTTTTTTGTCGGATATGCGTCTCGAAGTTCCCGATTACCCTCCATATCGTTACCCTGATTTGTCGGCTTTATGCGGAAATCCGATTTTCCGAAATTTGGGTAAACAAGAATTACTCACTAATCCAACTGTAATTTTTGAGATTTTATCTGAATCAACGGCAGATTTTGACCGTGGTTACAAATTTACTTACTACAAATCAATCGTAAGTTTTACCGAATATATTTTGATAGCCCAAGACCGCCCGCACGTTTCGCAGTTTGTTAAACAAGCAGAAAATTCTTGGGTCAATCACGAATTTAACGACATCAATGATACGTTTTACCTCGAATCGCTTGATTGTGAACTCGCTTTAACTGAGATTTACGAAAATGTTGAGTTTCCGCCGATTCAAGACCGATTAAGGATTATCGAATGAGCAATTCACTAAAAGTTTTATTAACCGAAATTATTGACTACGCAGGACTTTTTCCGCCTGCTCAAGTTCCGATGACGGTAGCGGTTAAAAATTACGCCGACTATTTGAAAAGCGAAAATGCCTGGATGCTCGGGCGTTTTATCGTTCCGGTTAATCGCCTCAATGAATTTTCAGACGAAGCCGAAAAGCATTTTACCAAGAAAACATTATGGCGTTTGAGCGTTTTGGCAAGCGATAATTTGCGACAGACTTTGGAAGTTATCACTAAATTTAACGAGATTAACCAAGGAAAGGCCATCATTGATACGCTTGAGATAAAGGTCACCGAGGCCCGAGAAATTACCGAAGCACATAAATTGTTGCCCGGTGAAATAACGGCCTATTTTGAAATTCCGGTCTCCGATTTTTTATCAAATTTCATCACCGCTTTGGCCATTACCAGACAACGAGCCAAGATTCGCACCGGCGGAATTACTGCGAACGCATTTCCTTCAACCGATGCCATCATTAAGTTTATGCGAATCTGTATGGCCGCTAATGTCCCGTTCAAGGCGACAGCCGGACTGCATCATCCGCTTCGTTGCACACGACCTTTGACTTATGAGACTAATTCGCCGATTGGCACTATGCACGGATTTTTCAACCTCTTTTTATCCGCTTGTTTATTGCGTCAGGATCTGAATAATGCTTCGGTTCATCGTCTGATGAATGAAACCGATGCCGCTAAATTTGAGTTTGACGAGGACGGAATTCGTTGGACGGATCAAAATATCTCGCTCAAAACGATTGCGCTGACACGCGAGAAAAATGCCGTTTCATTCGGCTCCTGTTCATTTTTAGAACCAATTGAGGATTTACAGGTGATTGGATTATTTTAGGGCGTAAATATGCTAAAATAAAGGTCAAAAAGATGCGAAATTATCCATTCATTGAACCAACGTTTGCCGCCCGCACGCATCAACTAGCGATTTGCCAATCCATCTATGACGCAAATGCTTTCAATATCCGAAATTGGCGCGATGGCTTTCCGATCGATTACGATATGTTGCCTGAATTAGTTATCAAGTTTTTGAAATTGCTCGAAGAAAAAGAGGTTGATTTCTGCATTGTTGGCGGAATCGCTTATCTTGCGTATATCGAAGACCGCAACACCAAAGACCTTGATATTCTGATTTCGGTTCAAGAACTAGAGAAAATTATTGATGACGTTGAGGTTACCAATAAAGACGTAAATTTTACCAACGCTACATTTGAAGGAATGCGGATTGATTTTTTAAAAACTTCAAATGCTATTTTTGATTATGTCAAAAAGCACGAAACGACATCCTATAATTTTACCGAAGGAAAATATCCGGTTGCGACCATCAATGGACTAATTTTGATGCGCTTTGATGCGATTATTGACCTTTATCAGAAAGC
>JANOEF010000197.1:0-9672 GCA_031413075.1 Acidobacteriota bacterium
ATCATCACCACCGCCGAGTCATTGCCGTTTTCCCGCAATAGTTTAAGCGTTTCAAGGCCATCTATCCCCCGGCCCAGCCAAATATCGAGCAGGATGCAGGCATAACTTTTTGACTCTGCCGATTTGAGACAGGCTTCGCCCGATTCGACCGTTTCGGCTGCAAAACCTTCGTCCTCCAGAACCCCGCGCAGAGTTTCGCGAATTCCACGTTCATCATCTACGATTAAAATTGAATTTGACATTCCTCTTTATTCTACCAAAATTTGTCAGCGGGACGACGATATTTGATTCCTTTGTTCGGGATTAAATCAATATTATTTCAAAATGTTATATCTGATAACACGGTTTTCTTTAAGATCCCAAAAATCAAAACTGCGTAACATTAGTTATCTTCAAATCGTCTGGGGAACAAGTTCGATAGTAAATTTTGTTCCTTTCGGAGTGTTTGACACCACCCGGATTTTCCCGCCGTGTTCAGTGATAATTCGCTGCACGATGGCCAACCCGAGTCCGGTTCCGCGTCCTTTAGTAGAAAAATAAGGCTGAAAGATCTTAGGAAAATCACTGATTGGAATGCCGTTTCCATTATCGGCAATTTCGGCGATGATCAAGCCCCGGGCCGAATCGTGAAAAGTCTTGACAAAAATACGTTTGTCCGTTTGAGATTGATCAAAAGCTTCGATGGAATTTTCAAGCAGATTAACAAAAACCCGTTTCAATTGTTCTTCGTCAATCATCACCTCAGGCAAAGTCTCAGCCAGTCCGGTTTTGAGCGTCACGCCTCGATCTTCATACAAAAAAACGGTCTGCCGAATCAATTTATTCAGATCTCCGCTTTCTAGTTTGACGTTCGGGAGACGCGCAAACCGCGCAAACTCGTCCACCATATTTTTTAAGGACGAAACTTCCCGCAAAATGGTGTCCGTTCCTTCTTTAACAATTTTGATATTTTGCTCAGTTGTTTTTGAAATTTGAGGCTCAGAAGTTGGACTGTGAACGATTTTTTTCGCAATACGCTCGGCTGAAAGTTGAATCGGAGTCAACGGATTTTTTATTTCGTGAGCCATTCGACGCGCTACTTCCTGCCAGGCCGAAGCCCGTTGGGCATTAATCAGCTCGGTTAAATCTTCGATCACAATCACCACTCCGTTTTTATCCGGGAGCGCCGTCACGGTCAACGCCACCGGCACACTCTCGCCGGTCTCGGGGCTTCCGTCGGCAGGTTCCCGCATGAGAACCGTTTGCTCCGTGGCGTGTCCGATCCGTTTCGCGCGATTGATCAGTTTTTCCAACACCGTGCGATTTTCTGGCCCGACCAATTCGGACAAGGCAAAATTACTAAAATCCGCATTTTCAAGTTTAAACATTTGAATCGCAGCCTGATTGATGGTCGTCACCCGATCGGCCGAATCAAAAGAAATAACCCCGGTCGAGAGCGATTGTAGAACCGTCTCGATATATCGTTGACGTTCTTTTAATTCATCGGCATTTGCTTCTAATTTGGCCGACATCTGATTAAAAGACTCGACCAAGAGAGCCAGTTCGTCCTCGGCAAAAACCTCAACCCGATGCGAAAAATTACCGCGAGCAATCTCATCGGAGCCTTCGGCCAGCATTTTGATGGGAGCCGTAATCCCGCGAGCAATGTAAAAGGCCGTCCATGACGAGGCAAAAATCAACAAAAAGGTGAGTAGTCCGAGAGTGGTTAACCCGATTTGACGAATCGTCGAACTTTGGGTCTTAAGCTTTTCGAAAGCAGCCTGAGAGGTGTCTATGGTATTGGCGAATTTGGCTTCGGGACGAAAATCGGGAACGATAATCAGTCGCCGGCCATCCGAAAAGTCTGTTGAAACAACATTTGAAGTGTTTAATCTCTCCTCCAGTTCGCTTCTTAAGACCGCATCAAGTTTTTTTTCGCTAAATGCTAAGATCTCGCCTTTGGGAGAGAGAATCTGCAGAAAGATCAAGTTCCCCGTTTCGGCCAGATCCGTTAATATTTGGTTACTGACCTCTTGTTTTTCCAGTAACGCGGCCAACATTTTGACCATTTCGTTCTGGCGCGCGGCCTGCACCGTCTGGGCATCGCGTCTGACATTTTCCGGAATCAGCGTGAACCAGCGATCAACCGCTCGATTCATAAAAAGATAAGAAAAACCGGCCATCGCGATAATCGGCAAAATGCTGAGAGCGATAAAATAGATGAGCAACCGGGTCTTGATTTTCGCTCCGAGTTGAAAGGCGCGCCGTTCGCGCACCAGCTTGACGATATTGCGGGTAAAAATAAAGGCAAAAATGATGAAGGCGATGAAATTCAAAGAAACCAGGGCGTAAAGTGTCAACGTGTCGCTGGCGTTTTCGATGGCAAAACTCTTCCAGAGGTTCGAAGATTGCAAAACGATCAGCATCGTCAGCAAAATCAAGACAATTCCGCCCAAAATCAAGGCGGGCAGAATTCGTCTGAGACTCTTTTGATCGGCTCCACTCATAGTAGTTTGCATTTTACCCCAGAAAGCCGATAAACTCTACGAAATCAAGCCCAAACACTATGAACGAGACAGGGCTTTCCTATAAAATATTTGCGGCAAATAATTTAAGCCAAAGGTTTTTATCAATTGCCTCCAACTTCAGTTGGAGGTTAAGTTAAAAGTAGGGCGACGGCTTGAGCCGAACTTAAATAAATTATCAATCATCCAAATTGCTTTAGCACCATGAGGCTCAAGCCAAAAGGATTTTAGTTTTTTCTCAGAACTTTGGCTCAAGCCAGCTATTCCAGTATTTACTAGACCTCCAGCGAAAGCCGGAGGCAATTCATTTTTATAAGAAAACCGTGATGAACGATATTTTATTCAATTCAGCTGGACGGCTCAGAAGCGGTTGGCGGTTCATCGTTTTTGCCGTCGTTTTCTTTCTGGTTTCGACAGTTTTCTCGATCGGATTGTTGGCAGTCATTCAGGGGCTCCGGGTTGAACGAAATTCGGCTAACTTTATTTTTTTTACCGCCGGGAACTTTTTTAGCGCATTATTGGCGGTTCTCGTCGGTTGGGGATGCAATCAACTGTTGGAGGGGCTCTCGTTTCGGGCTTTAGGCTGCTGGTTTGCAGAGGGTTGGTTTAAGGATTTGCGGTTGGGTTTGGGATTGGGCATTTTTTCAATTTTGGTCGCCGCCATGGTTGCGGTTGTTTTCGGCGGATTTAGTTTCCAATTTAATCAAACGGCGGCAAACTCTGCCATTTTTTCGACTTTGAGTAGTTCGTTATTAATTTTTGTGTTAGGCGCGGCGGCTGAAGAAGCAGTTTTTCGAGGCTATATTTTACAAACTCTGACGCGGGCGAACCTGGCCTGGATGGGCATTTTACTGACCTCGCTGCCGTTTGCATTGGCCCATCTCAACAATCCGAATGCCAATTATTTTTCCACCTTAAACACTGCTTTGGCGGGCGTTTGGTTTGGGGCGGCGTATCTTAAAACCCGAAATTTATGGTTTCCATTCGGTCTTCATCTGACCTGGAATTGGGTGCAAGGCGCGGTTTTAGGCATCCCGGTCAGCGGGTTAAAAGAGCTCACTCCAAATTCTTTTTTACAGGTAGTTGATACGGGTCCGACCTGGCTCACGGGCGGGCATTACGGCATCGAAGGCGGATTGGCCTGCACCATAGCACTCGTCATTTCAACCCTCATGATTTGGTTTCTGCCGATTTTCAAACCAACCGATGAAATGTTGGCTCTCACCAGTCATGAAAATCCCACGCCGAAGAGCAAAGATTGGAATCCGCCGCCACCGCCCGACGGGTTCGTGCCAAATGGTTAATAAATTCAGTTTACTGGTAAAGTTTCATTACTCTTTCGGCTAAATCCATTCGCCCCCAAAGTTCTGAGACAAACATTTTGAAGTCCCAAATGTTGAGCCAATAGCGATCCGCGACCGTTTCATGCTGGTTGAGCGGATTAAAAACAACACTTCCCAGAATTGAAAAAATCAGGCTTTTCGGCAGCAGGAGTTTATCGTTCTCAACCATCGTTCCACCAAAGCTATTAAACCCGATTTCCAATGGAACGCGATGAATGGTCAACGTCTGACGAACGGTGTAAATGACGATTTCTTCGTAAATATTGGAGATAATAAAAGAAGGAATTACCCGCCGAATGCCGAAGGGGAGATTCGGCGGAACCGAATCCATTCGCGGAATTCCCATAAAAGAAATCAGGCGCCAATTGTCTCTGATAAATCTCTGAAACGGAGGTTCTCCGGTATTTGTCTCATGGTGAACCATTTCAGCCGTTTGCCTGAGAGCCTCACAGGCAGGCAAAAAAGCTATCTCAAGTGATCCTCTATCAGCATAGTCGAGCGATTCTTCGACCATTTGTCCGATGGTTTTCATAAATTATTTTCCTCCTTAAGATTACGGGACTTTTTTTTGCTTTTTGCCGATTAAATTTCGCTTATCCGCTTTTTTCTGTATAATCAAACGCAAATTATGCGCTTTGTTTTCTCACGTCGGTTTTATATTTTATTGGCTCTCGGGCTCATTCCCCTTTCGCTTTCGTGGGGCTCACCGACGCTTCGTTCAATCGTCCTGGCGTTTGATATTCTGCTAATTTTATCGGCTCTTATTGATTGGTTTATGAGCCGCCGGCTGCCGGCCGAGTTAACCTTGCACCGTTCATTTTCCAGGCGTTTTGCGATTGGCGACGAAACGGATGTCCGGCTCCGGCTGGAAAATAAAACGTCGCGTAATTTTACTTTGATTTTGAAAGATGAATACCCGCCCGAACTCAAATTAAACGGAAATCGTCAGGAAAAATTTACCATTGCCGCCCAAACCTCGGCCGAGATGAGTTACGGTTTGACGCCGCCGAAACGCGGAAATTATCAATTCGGACAAACTGCCGTGAGGTATCTCTCCAGACTCGGATTAGTCTGGTGTCAAACGAATTTGGGCGAAGCCGAAGCTATTAAAGTTTATCCGAATATTCGCCGCGCCCGCGAAGCTGAGCTCAAAGCTCTCGGTGCAAGCTCATATTTAGCCGTTCAGCGCAAAGCCGTCCGCCGCGGCGAAGGGCGCGAGTTCGAATCTATGCGCGATTATGTGCGCGGCGACGAACTGCGCCATATTTCGTGGACGGCAACCGCGAGGCGTTCCAAACTTATCACCCGTCAATATCAAATTGAGCGCGATCAAACCATTTTGATTGCGATTGATGCGGGACGTTTAATGACCGGCCGCATCGAGGATGAAACTAAATTTGATAAGGCCATTCACGCCAGTCTCGCTTTAATGTCAATGGCGGCCCGAGGCGGAGACAACGCCGGAATCTTAGTTTTCGGCCGCAAAGTGAGAAAATATTTACCGCCCCAAAGAGGAGTCCAGCATTTTGACGCGATTCTCGAAGCCTTGCACGACCTCGAACCCGAACTGATTGAACCGAGTTATGCCAGAGCCTTTCAATTTATTTCGGCCAATCTGAAAAAACGGGCGTTGGTCGTGATTTTGACCGATTTGGTGGACAAAGAAAGTTCCAAAGAATTGCTCAGCTCGCTCAGATTATTACGCCCCCGACATCTGCCGTTGGTTGCCACGATTGGCGATAAAGATTTGAATTTGACGGTCAGTCGGGTTCCGGCTGATTTGAAAGAAATGTTCACTCAATCGGCTGCCGAAGAGATTATCCATCAGCGCGAGGCGGCGCTCCGGCTGGTCGAAACTCAGGGCGGTTTGGCTCTCGATGTCAATGCTTCAAATCTGGCCCCGCGACTGCTGGAAACTTATTTAAAGGTCAAGGAACGGGGATTGCTTTAATTGTTCAGACTTAATTGATTTTGAGGTAGAATAGTAACGTATGTTTATTGACGATTTTATTTGGCTTCCTGATATTTTAGACAAACTAATGGTGAAGCATCAGGTAACGCAAGATGAAGTCGAGGAAACCTTTTTCAATAGTGCGCGATACCGTTTTGTCGAATCAGGATATAGAAAAGGAGAAGATGTCTATGCTGCCGGCGGACAAACAGACGCAGGAAGATATTTGATTGTTTTTTTCATTTACAAGTCAAATAATACGGCGTTAATTCTCAGCGCACGAGATATGGACAAAAAAGAAAGAAGACGATATGAGCGAAAATAAAACAACTAACATTTCAAAAGCGCAAACCATAGAGGAAATAGCTAGTTACTGGGACACACACAGTTTGGCAGATTACTGGGAAGAGACCGAAGAAATTGAGTTTGAGGTAAGAGCTAAACGCCGACGGCGCATCACACTCTCACCGGAAATTTATGAAAAGATTCAAGCCCAGGCGCGTGTGCAAGGTGTGATGCCCGAAACATTAGTCAATATTTGGTTAGCTAAACATCTCCAAAGCGTCAAATAAATCAGCTAAAATATCCTTTTAATCTGAATGCTTCAAATCTGGCCCCGCGATTGCTGGAAACTTATTTAAAGGTCAAGGAACGGGGTTTGCTCTAATCATCATTATTTGCAAGAAAGCTCTCAAGCCTCCGTTCCTATCAGGCAAAGCAAATTTGCCGATTTTTTTTGAATGGAGTTAAAATGGTGAAGAATAATTTTTTGGTGATTATCGGGTTTGTGGCGCTGCTGGCGATCGTTAATATTTCATTTGCTCAAGCGCATCCACACAAATTACAACTTTTGGTCATTGATAAAGCTACTAAAAAACCTCTGGCCAATCAGTCTGTCTCAATTTACAGCGACAATGGAATCAGATGTATCCAGGCCCCGTGTCCGACAAACGGAAAAAACTGGAAGGGCAAAACTGATAAACACGGAAATTTAACCATTCCGAATAATATCAGACAGGCTTCGATGACTATCGAAATTGCCGGATACGGAGCGGAAGAATTAAACCGCTCGGCTCGAAAAGTCAATAAAAATAGCTGGGTCATTATGCTGGAACGCCAATAAAAAAGTAAAAGTGTAAAAATGTAAAAGTGTAAAAGGTTTGCTGAAATGAAAATAATCTGCAATCCAAAATCCGCCATCCAAAATCCAAAATGTTAAATGTTTGTTTAGTCGAACCCGAAATTCATCCTAATACGGGCAACATTGCGCGACTCTGCGCGGCCACTTTTACTAATCTGCACATTGTCGGCGTGACCGGATTCCGGCTCGATGAAAAAGCCATCCGGCGAGCTGGCCTTGATTATTGGGAAGAGGTTAAATTATTTCGCCACCGCAACTTAACGGCACTCTCCGAAGCCCTCCCAAACTCGCGTTTTCTCTACCTGACCACCAAATCCGAGCGAAGTTATACGGATTGGGAGTTTCAGGATCAGGACTGTTTGGTTTTTGGCCGCGAGACTCGCGGACTCCCCGAAGACCTGCTCGAAGCCAACCGCGAACGATGTTTGACGATTCCGATGCCCAACCCACAGATCCGCAGTTTGAATCTGGCCAATTCAGTCAGTATCGTGCTCTACGAAGCGTTGCGCCAATGTCAGTTTTAAGCTTGAAAAATTTTTCTTGCAATCTCGAACTCTTTGTGGCAGATTATAGTTCTCATAGATCTTACAATTAAATAAAATACTCAAGGAGTTTCTCACCATGTACACTTCTACCTTACGGCCGTTATCCAAACGGTTTGATGTTGTCGTTCAGGAATTACCTCAAGAAATCCTGATTTACGATTTGCAAAGAAATAAAGCTTTTGCTCTCAATGAACTATCTTCGCTGATTTGGCGGCTTTGTGACGGAACCCGAAACGTCAACCAGATAGCTGAAACTTTAACCTTTCGGCTGAATCATCTGGTTTCACAGGATTTAGTTTGGTTGGCACTCGAACAATTTAAAAAAGACGAACTAATAGAAGGTCATTTCGTTACCCCGTTTAAAGGCTTGACCCGCCGCGAAATGATGCTGCGGGTCGGATACTCTTCGATGGTCGGATTGCCTTTTGTCTGGTCGGTGGTCGCCCCCCGGACAATTCATGCTCAATCCGGATGTATTCCGCCGAGCAATGGCGGAGGTCTAGGTTGTGCCTGTACGGCAAACACCCAATGTCCCGGTACTACGACGACTCGTTGCTGTTCAAACGTGCCTTCAAATCCGAGAACCTGCGTCGTCACTAACACACTCAGAAATCTGGGACAAACCTGCGGAAACAACTGCGACTGCGTCACTAACTGTTGTGCCGGAACACCGGGTGCCTGCTTTGCTTTTAAGGTTTTACCGGCCGGAAATCCCTGCGTGGCGGCCTGTCAATGTCGAAATACCTGTTCCGGCGGGGTTTGCACCTAAAACGCGGAGCAGAATATTTGAAGCTTCAAAAACCGTTGACAATCCGCGGTCTTTGGATTTCTGTTGTTCAAAAACTGAACAACGAGTCAGTAGCGTTTGCGTGAGCGAACGCGTCACTCGTCGCCAACTTGAGACGCAGCGGCTCACGCCGACGCTACTGACCTCAGGCACAAAAGCGTATTACTTGATCCTTACTTCTGAGGACTCTCTACTTTGGGTGTAATTAAAAGTGTGACTTTTCAGGCGAAAAATGAGTAATTCTTGTGAGAGTTGAGTGTTGCTTGACTTGAGCGGGGGCAGAGCCTCCCTTCCTCACCTGTCATTTGTGTGAGCTGGTCTTTTGCCTCTTTTACAAGCTGAAGATTGACCACTCAACTAAAAGAAATTGGCAAGTCGGGAAGGGTGGTTCTACGCCCGCTTTTCTTAAGCTGAGTCACACTTTTAATTGCACCCCTCTACTTTTAGAATCTGAACCTCATTTTTGTTTTCACTGCAAATCAGCTAACATATTTAACTATGGACATAATCGAAGATTTTACCGAAAAGATAAATGAAACTGACGGCGATGGACAGATGCAGATTCCTTCGGAATTACCCGTCCTGCCTTTACGTGACATTGTCATTTACCCGTTTATGATCGTTCCGCTGTTTGTCTCGCGCGATCGGTCAATCAAAGCGGTTGACGAAGCCCTCAGCCAAAACCGGATGATTCTGCTTGTTTCGCAAAAAGATGTGGACAAAGAAGAACCGACTCAAGAAGACCTTTACAAAGTCGGAACAGTCGCCGTCATTATGCGGATGCTCAAACTGCCCGATGGCCGGATTCGCATTCTGATTCAGGGACTTTCCCGCGCCGAAGTCAGTTCGGTAGTGGTCGGAAGCGATTATGCTAAAGCAACCATCATCCCGATCGAAGAGCCGGTGCAGGAGGAAAAATCTTTAGAGATCGAAGCTCTCATCCGCAATGTGCGCGGAGCCATGGAACGAGCCGCAACCTTAGGCAAAAACATTTCGCCCGAAGTTTTAGCCATTATTTCAAACCTTGAAGATGCCGGACGTTTAGCCGATTTGTCGGCTTCAAATTTAGAATTAAAGGTCGAGGATGCTCAAAGCATTTTGAATATTTCTGAACCGGTTGCCAGATTACGGCGCGTCAATGACCTTTTGAACAAAGAAATTGATGTGCTGACGGTTCAACAGGAGATCAATACTCAGGCTCGCGCCGACATTGACCGCTCACAACGCGAATATTTTCTGCGTCAGCAGCTCAAAGCCATTCAGGGCGAGCTTGGTGAGGGAAACGAGCTGGCCGAAGAGATTGAATCCTATCGGGAAAAAATCGAAAAGGCCCAAATGCCCGAAACTCCGAAAGAAGAAGCCTTTCGCCAACTCAAAAAACTCGAAAGAATGCACCCCGAC
>JANOEF010000198.1:0-1684 GCA_031413075.1 Acidobacteriota bacterium
CTGAATAATTTGTCAATTTCACTTATCCACTAAATAAAAAAATTAGGAAATGCCTTATCCAAGAAACACCTATTTTAACCCGTCAGGTAGGTATAAACAAACCTGGTCGCTGGTTCCTCAAGTTAGGACTGTATCTGTGTCGGGTCATAAGACAAAATCACTATATTCGGATTTGTCGCCTGCCATACCCATCTTCTACATACTTATGTTCTTGGCCATTAGTTTCGACGTTTATCTAGGATTTTCAATATTAGCTAAATCAGGGGTAAGCATAGCGTTGATTGTTGGCTCAGTACTCGCCGATTTGCTGTTGGCTATTGCGCCATTCCTTATTGAAAGCTATCTATTTAAAGATTGGAACCATGTCGTTTTAGAAAATCAAATTTTTCAGAAAGAGCTTGAATGTAAAACGATGAAAAATGAAGAAACAGTAGAAGAATTTCAGGTCAGGAGAAGTATAATATTAGAAGGAGATTTGAGAAAATTTTCGGCTTATAAAAGAAATGGAAAAATACTTAGGTCTGTTTTAATAATCGGGATATTCGCAATAGCATTTTGGAAAATTTATACGTTCCTAAAAGTAATACCTCCCGGAATTAATATTTTCAGTTTAGTTAATGGAAAAATAGTAATTATCTTCTCTTTACTTTGTGCAATTTTCCACTTATTAGGTTCAGAGAAAGCGGTCGCCCACCTGAGTTTTTACTTTGTTAAAGGGCCTGAATTTAAAAAATACAACAGGACAAATATTGGCCAAAAGCCCGAGTATCAACCGAATGAAGTCGAATACAAGGGGAAATACGCTGATAAGACTTCTGGAAATACAAGGATAGTAAATCGAGACGGAAAAACCTACTTAGAGTATATTCACATC
Organism: Acidobacteriota bacterium; assembly: GCA_031413075.1. Lineage (GTDB taxonomy): Bacteria > Acidobacteriota > Blastocatellia > Pyrinomonadales > Pyrinomonadaceae > JAIBCC01. The sequence continues at coordinate 875 of JANOEF010000198.1, forward strand.
GTCCAAGACGATGAAATTCAGGAATTGATCAATGCCCAAACAGACGAAAATGCGAAAAGGGGGGTGGCAATTAAGTGTAAAGAAACTCAAATAATATAGACATGAAATTTCTTGGCCTACTTGTATTTACTTTGATGCTATTGTTTCCTTCTTGCTCTGAAAGAAAAGAACTGAGCATAACTTTTGTTTTTGACGAACCTCTTAATGGAACGGATAAGTATCCTCCGTACTTTAACGAAATATCAATGCCTTTTCCACGCGAATGCGAATCTGGTAATACTGAGTTTTTGTTAAAACCAATCAATCTATTGAGGCTTGACATTTCAAATAAAATAGTAGAGACCAATGCGTGGTATTTTGAAGCACTTGGAGACAATACCGTTGATTTTAGCAAACTGTGGCTTGAACAATATTTTAAAGACAGCTTGTTGCATGAACACTTGTCCTCGCCGCCCACAAGGGAGGTTACTATTGACGATTGGATATCAAAAAATGAGGATGATTTGTTTATATATTCAGAAGATGCCGAATCGACAGAATATAAAGGAAAAACCATTTATAGTGACCCAAAAGAATTAAATTCAAAGATTCAAGAGTCCTCTTGTGCAAATACCTCAGGTAAGGTATTTGTTCTAATTAACCCTAAAGTTTTACGTCAAGTGAGCAATACTTTTGAGGAACCTGACTCCATCATAGTAGAAGACACAACCGTGGTATCATCTCCTATAGATACTCCGATTATTGAAAAACCAAAACCTAAACCTGAAATCAAAAAAACTAGACCCCGCGGAAACGCCGCGGGACGTAGAG
>JANOEF010000199.1:0-6539 GCA_031413075.1 Acidobacteriota bacterium
GCCACCGATCAGCAAAATTGTTTTTGCATAGCGGATTTCTTTGTGCGTGCAGAGCGGGGCGGATAAATTATCGAAAAACGGAGCCAGATCGTAGGCATCCGAAACTGCGTAATTATCTGATTTCAAAACCTCTGATGCCAATCGTTTGAGCGTATAAATAGATTCATTGGTCAATCTCGAACTGGCCACAACGCCGACATTTTTCGCATCTCTCAGTTTATCGGCCACATAACTCAGGGCCGCATCCCAAGTCGTCGGAATCGCTTTTCCGCCTTTTTTATAACGAATTAAAGGAGTTTTGAGGCGGTCGGGATGATTGATAAATTCGTGGGCAAAGCGGGCTTTGACATCCAAAAATTCACCGTTCAACCCGTTCACATAACGATCACGGGCTACGATTCGATGAACTTCACCGCCGCGCGCACCGATACTGAGCTGCATTCCGTCAGAACTGTAAGTATCTGTCGAAATAGTTCGCTCTAATTCCCAGGGACGGGTCGAATGACGATAAACGCCATCCAAAAGAGTCCCGGTCGGACAAACTTCGATGCAGTTTCCGCATTGCGAACAATTGAGCCAACCGCCGTAAGTTCCGATGACTGTATTGGCACCGCGATTTCCGGCTTCGATGACCGTTTCGCCCATCCATTCATCACAAACACGGGTGCATCGTTTGCACAAAATACAGCGTTGCTGGTCGTTGGCCACCATCGGTGAGAGGAATTTTTCCGCAAAAGCATTTTTCTTTTCGGTAAATCTTTCCTCGACACTTCCGGCTTCCATCACCATTTCCTGCAATTCGCATTCGCCCCCACGGTCGCAAACCGGGCAATCCAGCGGATGATTAGCCAGCAAAAATTCTGACATTGCCCGCTGGGCTTTTTCGATTTCTTCGGTGTTGGTGGTGACCACCATTCCATCCGTACAATTGATGGTGCAGGAGGTTTGGAGCTTTGGCATTTTATCAATGCGAACCAAACACATCCGGCAGGAGGCTTGAACTTCCAAATCGCTGTAATAGCAAAAAGAAGGAATTCCGTAGCCGTTCTTGTTGCAAACTTCGATCAGTTTCGCACCTTTTTCGACTTCGTATTCTGTTTCGTTAATCGTAATTTTGATAAGTTCTGTTGACATTTATCTTTTTTAAATTCTACGTTTATAAGATTATTCTTCTTTTTTTTCTTCTTTCTTTGGAGCGACATTTACTTTTTTGCTTTTTGGTCTCGATTTACCGAAACTTCCCGCAAAAATCTTACCCCGTCGAGTTCTTTTATCACCTTTACCCATAATTATTTACCTCTTGAAAATTTAATTTCCGTTTGTATTTTTGAACAGCCATTTTTTGAAATCTTCCGGAAAACGTTTGATCGCGCTTTGAACCGGCCAGGCGGCGGCATCACCCAGCGGGCAAAATGATTTTCCTTCGATGTTATCGCAAATATCTAATAAAAGTTGAGCATCTTCGGGACGACCGTGGCCTTCGGAAATACGGTTGAAAATTTTAACCATCCAATCCGTACCCTCGCGGCAAGGGGTGCACCACCCGCAACTTTCATGTTTATAAAATTCGGTCAAATTTTTGCTTGATTCGACAATATCTACAGTTTCGTCCATCACGATAAACCCGCCTGAACCGACCGACGAACCGGCCGCGACCAGACCTTCGTAATCTAGTGTCACATTTTTCCCGATAATTTGTTCGGCGTTCATTATGTAAACGCTCGACCCGCCCGGTATGCAGGCTTTTAATTTGCGGTCTTTATGGAGCATTCCGCCGCAATCTTTCATAATGAACTTTTCCATATCGGCGTAGCCCATCGGAAGTTCATAAACTCCGGGCTTTTTGACGTGACCGCTGACTGACCAGAGTTTTGTGCCGCCCGATTTTTCAGTTCCGAGATCCCGCCAAATGCTCCCGCCCATTTCAATAATTTGCGGGACTGCGGTCAGCGTTTCGACATTATTGACCACTGTCGGACAAGCATAAACCCCTTCGACGGCCGGAAATGGCGGTTTCATCCGGGGATGCCCGCGAAACCCTTCGAGCGATGAAAGCAAAGCGGTTTCCTCGCCGCAAATGTATGCTCCGGCACCGGTGTGCGTATAAACTTCGCAATTAAAACCGCTGCCCAAAATGTTTTTGCCAACTAAATTCGCTTTTCGCGCTTCTTCGATGGCTTTATCCATGATGTCAATTAAATAATTGTATTCACCGCGATAATAAATGTAGCAACATTCTGAGCCAAGCGCGAAAGCGGCAATCAACATTCCTTCGATCAATGAATGCGGATCGCGCTCGAGTAAATATCGGTCTTTGAAAGTGCCGGGTTCTGATTCGTCAGCATTACAAACAACATATTTAGGTTTCGGCGATTGTCGCGGAACAAAACTCCATTTCATTCCGGTCGGAAATCCCGCGCCGCCGCGCCCGCGCAGAGCAGACGCTTTGACCTCGTTAATGATGTCGTCTTGCGTCATTCCAAACGCTTTTTTGAGCGATTCGTAACCGCCTGTTTCTTGATAAACCTTGAGCGTATGTCCGTCTTTAACGTGCATTCGCTTTAATTGTAACGGTTCGCAACCGATTGCTTTGATTTCCATATATTGAGCAAAAAGTAACTAATAAAGTTAATTACTTTTTAAAACACTTCAGTAAAAATAAGGAGACTCATTCACCAATATATAAAGCGTAAAAAATATTACCAATCCCAAGATGAACAAATGAACTAACAATCTAATTCGGTATTTCGTTAAAAAAATGAATTATCCCACCAATATAAAAAGATACCAAATCCAAGTAAAATTAAAGAGGTTACGACGCTTCCAACTATAGCGGCAAAGAGTTCTTTATCATTACTCATTAATTTAAATTTCTTTCTGTAATTTAGTTAATAGCCTTAAATTAACTATTATGGGAAAACTGTTACTTGCTGAAACAGACTTTCCCATAATTCAAAAATCACTCTGAAAAACTTCAAACCTGACTCACATAAATTACTTTGGTTTCTCTACCAAAACAGGTGTTTTTTCAGGAAAAACCGTCGGTAAATATTTGACTTTCAAATACATCACTGCTTGAATATTTGGTTCAAGACTGCTTTGGTTAATTGTCAAATCAAAATCTTTTCCGTCAAAACCGGCGTAATAAGAGGTTGATGCCTTGGCTTTTTGCACTACTCGTTTGTAACCTTGAACCTTTCCCGCTTCATACGCCGTGTAATCCTGATAAAGCTGGTCGGGTGAAAAAGTATTAAACTTTTCCGCAGCAACTCCGATCGGTTTCAGGACGACTCCTAAAGTTGTATAGGTCTGCTCCTTACTTTTAATAATCTTGATGGCTTCCGAAAGCATCTTTGTTTTAATGCTGGAAAAATCGTTAACCACAAAATCAATCTTTATCAAATCATAAATGCCTGCCGAGTTGGCTGAATTAGTAATCTGCCGTAATAAATTGCGATCTTTGAAACGAATTAATATATTTTTGGCGGTTTTAAACCCTTTCAGTTTTTCCGTCGCCGTTTTGCTTGTCGAATCATATTCGTAAAACGGAGCCTGATTAATAAAATCAATAAAAGTTTCGTTCAAACCGATTGCCGACAATTTAGCTTTTAACGCATCAATTTTAGCATCAACTACTTGCTCACTCAGCAAACTTGTTTGTCCATCGCCCTGAACTCCGAATGAAGCGACATATTCATCGGCTTTGATATTCATTAAAACCGTTGCTTCGAGAAAATAAATTTCCGTCACATCTTTGGTTGTTTCAATTGAAGCTAAATCGCCCGTTGCCAAAGTGACTTTTGTTTCACCGCCGCCGTAAGTCGAAGCATTCGCCCGCTCTTGTGCGAAAGAAACTAAATTGACAAAGAACAACACACTTAAAACTAAAAACGCTTTTTTCATAATTTACCTCAATAGATTTGGAATTTAACCGCGAGGAGAGTATGCGGTTTTTGGAACTGCTTGCCAAATCTGATGCGCTAAATCCTGTAAAAGTGGCTTGATCACAATAATTTAGTTCAAAAAGCATTTTTAATTTTCAAACTGTTCCAACCAATCCCAAAATTCATCAAACATTTCGGGCATTAGATGTGTAGGAAATGATAAATATCCTACTTTGGTGTTTCCGATTCGGTATCATAAACCATTCGTAAATAAAGGGTAAATTGCACCACCGGTTCGATTCCGATCGGGGTTATCACCGTGTCAAAAGCTGTCAGGCTCAGTGGCTGATAATAAAATGACCGCTGGTAGCCGACATATCGTTCGCCCGGATAAAACGCCCCGTATGTTTCTGCCTCTAAACCTTTCGGACTAAGTTTGACCCCAAACAAGGTCGTATATTTTTCCAACTTAGCTTTGACTGTCTTACTTGCTTCTTCAAATAGCTGAGCCCGAATCCGATTAAAATCACTGACAATATAGTCAACCTTGATCAAATCATAAATGGAATTAGCGGCGGCCAAAGTGACTATTTTCTCAAATAAATCGCGGTTCTTATAACGAATTGCGATGGTCTTTTTTGTCTGAAAAGCTCTCGTTTGTTCGACAACTGTTTGGGTTTGGGTGATGAAATCAATAAAAATATCATCCTCGGTAACGCCCATCCCGGCCAGCCCTTTTTTGAAAGCACGAAAGGTTGTATTGACCTGATCGTTACTATTTTCAGAAGTTGACCCTAAACGGTCAAAGCCAAAAACGGCCACAAAAGAATCAGGCTTAACATTTAACAACACATTCGACTCAATCATATAGTAACGATGATATTGAGTATTATTTCTTAAATCGCCAGAACTCACAATCGGGTTCCTCAGTTGATTGACATAACCTTGATTACCATAAATCCGGTTACCTGCTTCTTGAGCAAAAGTAATTAAATTAACAAAGAACAACAAACAAAAGACAAAAAACGCTTTTTTCATACATTTACCTCTTAATAAAATTTGGATTATTCACCGCAGGGAAGAGAGAGCGGTAAGAGACACAAAAATCAGGATTTTTCCATTGTGTTTCCAAATCTGATGCACCGGACATCATTTAAGTGGCTTGACCAAGCGTTTAATTTTCAAAATCTACTTTAATTTATTCAAAATCTTATCAACTTTTTCAGTAGTCAGATTTTCGTGATAATCAAAACCGACTTGCATCATCGGCGCCGTTCCGCAACTTCCTAAACATTCCACTAAGGAAACAGTGAATTTCCCGTCCTCGGTCGTTTCGCCCGGGTGAATTCCGAGTTTCTGGCAAATATGATCGGTTATTTCCGGCTCTCCCATAATTTTACACGAAAGCGTTTTGCAAATCTGTAGATGGTGTTTGCCGACTTGACGCAGGTTGAACATCGAATAAAAAGTTGCGGTTTCCCAAACATCAGTAACTTCCAGCCCCAAAAATCTGGCCAAAAAATTGACGCCCGGATTGTCCACATATCCGCGTTCACGCTGGATGACGAAAAGCAATGGAATCAAAGCCGACCGTTTTCTCTCCGGCGGATATTTGGTCAAATGCGATTCCATTTCGGCCACAACTTCGGGTGAAAACTCAGCTACTTCGTCTGTAACTAAAATTTTATTAGTAAAATCTGTTGCAACTGCTGATGCCATATATTTCTAAATCTAATGTACGCCACTGCGTAATTCTTCAACTTCCTTTTCTACTTTGGTTAACCGATTTTCATGATTAATCACCGGTTCTGCGATACTGTCAGTCTTTGCTTCCAATCTGTTAAGAATAGAAGAATGCTTTGCCAGAATAGTAGAATGCTCTGCCAGAATAGTAGAATGCTCATCCACGATTTTTCTGACTTCTTGCACATCAATCTGGATTTTATTAACCCCGTTAACTAAAGTTGCAAGTGTGGTAAAAAGTTCTTTTTCTTGGTTTTCAGTCATAAAACTCCACCATAAATTAACGGTCAATTTCTCCGAGTACAATATCCAGAGAACCAATAATCGCGACTACATCTGCCACCATTTCGCCTTCGGCCAAATCCGGTAAGGCCGAAAGGTTAACAAAACTCGGACCGCGGAAATGAACTCGTTCAGGTTTCGGCCCGCCGTTTGATTTCATATAAACGCCGAGTTCGCCTTTCGAGGCTTCGATGGCGTGATAAACTTCGCCGGTCGGCACATTAAATCCTTCGGCCACAATTAAAAAGTGGTGAATCAGCGAATCCATATGTTTTCGCATATCATCCCGATCCGGCAAAACTACTTTTGGCGCATCAGCTTTGATCGGTCCGGGTTTCAACCGTTCCAGTGCTTGACGAACAATCTTATAGGATTCTTCCATCTCACGCATTCGCACCTTGAATCGGGCCCAGACATCGCAATCAAGCTCGACGGGAATCTCAAAATCGTAAGTTTCGTAACCCGAATATGGGTTATGCCGGCGCAAATCAACTTCAATCCCGCTTCCGCGCAAGCAGGGACCGGTCAGTCCCCAGTCAATAGCGTCCTCGGGGCTGATGATACCGATTCCTTTGGTCCGGCTTTGCCAAATCGTATTTCCGGTAACTAAGGTGTTTAATTCATCTAAAG
>JANOEF010000200.1:0-3246 GCA_031413075.1 Acidobacteriota bacterium
GGCCGGGGTTGCCGTCGCCAATTTTGAAGAGGAATTGAAAAGCGCGCTCCACCCGGCCATGGATGGGGCTTATAGTTAAACAACTATATTTGGATTAGATAAATCGAACAGATTTCGTGCGTTGAAATTTGAATTTTGAATCATGAATGCGTGCTCTATCAAACCTCTGGTTGCGGCAACATTATTAATTGCGGAGACTGTATACCGACGTTTCGCAAAAAACTTTTTTAACATCTTACAAATCAACAATTAAAGATTGTTGAAGCGAATTTTATCAATGTTTAACTAGATTGTTTTCAAGATGTTACAAGAACTAGCGAAACGTGGGTGTCCACATTGTAAAGGCGATAAATGTTGGCGGTTGCTCCGGCGATCAGGTGATAACAAACCAAGCTTTTTTTACTCGACTTACATTCACAAACACCGAACTTTTCGCCATTTTGAATATCAAACTGAACGTGATAAACATTTGAGGTATCTGCCGAATAAACGACATGTAAACGGTCTTTGATGAATTTGACTCTGGGCTTTAGTTCGCGGCATCTTTCGATTGCTCGTTGGGTGTTGTCTGTGGTTAATTTAATCATTGAAATTGCACCTTTGGTGTAAGTGTGTGTCGGGTCATTGTTACTATGCGACAGCAATTCGCGCACAATAAGGGAAAAATCATTCAAAATTTCAATCATATTTTTTCTTCATTGAGATATATTAAAGCCTCGCCTCTTTTCAAAAAACATTCTCTGACTTGCTGACGAAAACTAACTATTCGGGTAAAATGCTCATTATTAAGATTGTTTTTGTTCACAAACTAAAAAAATCTTAATCGTAGCTGATTTGCAAAAATCAGCTACTTTTGTCTAAAGTGAAGTTTAAATGAAATCTATGATTAAAAATCTAACCTTTTACTATGTTTTCCTGGCATTAACATTTAGTTTTGGCACGAATGGTTATACTCAATGGAGTAACTGGATCCAATCACCAAAAGATGAAAAGAAAAACAGCCAAAACAAAGAAAAAGCTGGAAACAAAGACCAGGAATGAAAATCCGGGACGAATTCCATGGAATCCGTCCTTGAAATTACAAATGTTGGAGAAAATTGGAAACGATGGGACGACTCTAAAATAACGGTAATTTTGAAAGGCGCCAGGGACTCGCCCAAAAATGGTTTTTTTACGACCGAAAAATGGATAGACGAATTGAATCGTAAGGATGGCAAGAAATATATGATGCTCGAAAAAGTCTCCGACGTCACCGCCGCCGATTTGATCCTGGCTCGTTACACTAAAAAAGATAAAGCCAGTAGCGAAACTAATTCACGGGTCGCTACAACCGCCAGCTAATGGCTTTTGTTGAGAATCAAATCCGGGTAAGTTGGAGAAAGCAGTTCGGTATGAAAGATGATTTAGGCGCTTTTCACTATTTTTCGGTTGTTCCCTGCAGTGTGAACAGCGAGCCGGCGGAATGGGCATTGTTGTGTAAGGAACAAGATGAGCATGAATTTGCTTTGAAAAATCCTTTCGGTCCGACCCCGACAGTTCATATCAGCACCGCCGATCCTCCGGCTGACGCGAATCCTAAACGACCTTATGTGAATCGCAGCCGATTTATGATCGAAGGAAACAGCCGCCAGGCGGCGTTTCACATCGACAGAAGCATCACGTCGCGTCTTTTACCGGGTGACATAATGCATATCGTGCGGACGCAAAAAGGCGGTCTCGGTTTTTCGGTGCTGCGCCGAAACCAGCTCCTCGTCGCCTTTGGGGCAATAACGGCCGTTCCTTTAGGCGAAGCCATCACGGCCCGCCTCGCGCCGGAGCTGCACCGGCAGGCCGTCTCGGAAGAACCGATATTCGCAGCAACCATGAACCCGGGACTCGATAACTTTCCGAATCGGCATCACGACGAATGGCCGATTCAAGTCAAAATCGGTGAGAGATTGTTCCTGAGCTTTGGGTGCAGTAAGGAAATCGAGGGCATTAAGCTGTTCATCTACCACGGTTTCTATTTTCGAAGCTCAAGGAAATGGTGGCACTTTTGGAAGCCCAAATCAATTCATGGCGTCGGTGGTAAAGACGAATGCGCGGCATTGACGCGAATCGATCAGAGTTCGTGGGTTGGCGCCAACGCGTCGGCATTGTTGTTGGAAACGGACGGTCTCCAATCAGTTTGACGACGGCCTCATAAAAGGAAAATTAGGGCTTCAGAGTAGGTTCATCCAGAATATCGTGCAATGCAACGGTGGTTTTGCAGTCAATTATGCTGTCAAGATATTTTCTTAGACTAATCCCAAATCCGAGGCATCAGGGAGAATCTCAAAAACGCCCCTTTTCGGGATAAGTCAAAGCCCAATTTTTCAATCACTTAACCCCTTTATTTAGGTATTCATCAAAAGGCAAACTGTCTCAAAAGCCGTCTCATAACCAAAATCCCGAAAACATTAGTTATGAGACGCTCTTTCAACTTCACTTTTCGGACTCTAGCCGTTTTATTGGTTTGGTATCGGTAAAGAGTCGAACGAGAAACATTCATTGTTTTTGTAATCTCGACTATGTTCGTCTCTTTATTATCCATCAGCTTTTTAGCAATATTGATTTGCTGACCGGATAGCTTCTTCGGCCGTCCAGCGGTTATTCCTTTGGCCCTTGCCGCTTTGATACCGGCCTTTGTCCTTTCTCTAATCATTTCACGCTCAAATTCCGCTAAAGCTCCGAAAACGTGAAAGATCAGCTTTCCGCCTGAAGTTGTTGTATCCACACTTTCCTGTAAAGAAACAAATTCAACGCCTTTGGCCTGAAGTTTGTTAACTGTATCGATCAGGTGTCTGAGACTTCTTCCCAATCTATCTAATTTCCAGACAAAAAGTGAATCACCGCTCCTGCAAAACTCTATGGCATCGATCAAACCCTTCCGGCAATTAACTGAACCGCTCGCCATATCCGTAAAAATCTTCTCGCATCCGACTTTTAACAGAGCATCGGTTTGCAGATCCAAATTCTGGTCAATTGTAGACACTCTCTCATAACCTATTTTCATAAGTTTTTTTACCTCCCTTTAATTGAATTTTAACTATAAAATGTAGAGTGTCTAAAAATTCAAAACAAGGAACGTTTATGGGATTTTGGTTATGAGACGGCTTATGAAACAAAACAGAAAAAATCCGTTTTTGAGATTAATGTGGGCATCAGGCTCAACTACTTAAACGATAATCCTGTACCTCATAAGGTAAGCGTGTCACCTCGCTCAAC
>JANOEF010000201.1:0-4720 GCA_031413075.1 Acidobacteriota bacterium
TGGACGATAACTTTTTTGTGTTGGTCAATTAGAATAGACATTAGCACCAATGCACAATTAACAATGGACAATGAAGAAACCCCCAAAAACAAAATTACTCAATTATTTGCAAGCTTTTCTTGATTTTCAATCTGTCGCAAAACTTTTGCTGACCTGCGCAACAAACTGAAGTTTGCTGGACTTTTGAGGACAACATTTAATGCACAGTTTCTAAAGGTAAATGGTATTTCCTGCCCCCACCTACGAAAAAAAACTGTTCGCAAGCCGGACAGTTTTTTTTTGAAATTTTTAATGATAGTTTTTGCAGATTCCTGACGCATTTGTTTTTGAATGGCGAAAATCGCCAGGTAAAATAAACAGGAGTAAGAAAAAAAATGACAGTCTATCCGATTCCAATGTACGAAAAACAAAACTACCGCTACGGCGGAATTGCTTTTGGCGCATCTTCAAAAAGCCGAGGAGACCGAATTCACGCCGCCTGTGACCTGATCGTCCCCATTTATACACCCGTTTATTCGGTCGAATGGGGTAAAGTCATCGCGGTTCCCCAAAGTGCATTTTTTCAAGAGACCTATTCGGTGATCGTCCGGCATAGCGATTTTATTGTTCGATATGCCGAGTTGGATAAAAAACGACTGGTCAAAGAAGGAGATGAAATTGCGGCCGGCACACAACTAGGCGTAGTTGGCGTGAATGACAAAGGCCGGGGAATGCTCCACCTTGAAATATATAAAGGGACGGCCTCGGGTCCATATAAACAGGTCGGGAATACTAAATATGATTATGTCACAGAGGGGAATTATCAACGTCGCCGGGATTTGATGGATCCGACTGAATACCTTGAAAAATGGAAACTTTGGAATGATTGGAGCCGATATTCGTGTAATCAACCGGAAGAGTTGAATTATTCAGAATAATTATTGCGCTAACCCAAAAACAAAAAAAACAGACACCAGACCAATTTCCCGGTTCGGTGTCTGTTTTTAAATTGGGGTCGAGTGCTCGTCTGTTGCTCTAAGTTCAATTAAAATGATAATTTAATAGGGAACTTTTTTCTAAAAACGAAGTCTAATGAATTGAGGTGACGATAATGGATTCTTTTTTGCAACCCGCCGGAAAAAAAAGCGGAATAAATAAACCGATGCTGGTAGCTTTTGGATTTGGCGTCATCATCGTTTTGGTTGTCATCGGATTTATTTTGATGCGTCCGACCACTAAACAAATTCAAGAACAAGTCATTGAAAACTCCATTCGGGAGGGAAGTCCCGAATTTGCCGTTTACACCAAAAAAATCAGTATTCAGACCGATTCTGACCGGACGACCGAGTCACGAACCGGTTTGGGCACCTATGTTATGTCATTACGCGGGATAATCCGCAATATGACGGGTAAAACGCTGATTGGATTAGAGATAAAAGCCGCGGTGGTTGATTCGTTTGGGAAGCCAATCAAAGAAAAGGAAGTTCTGGTGATTCCAAAACAAACCGAGAAATTAGAAGACGGGCAGACTTTTCCTGTTCAAGTCATGATTGAAGGTTTTGATAAAGATGACGATCGGGCGCAGATTCGTTGGAAGGTGACTGCTATCAAATTAGAAAATTAAGTAAATATTTTAACAATGGACAATGGAAAATGGAAAATTAAGTAATAGGAAAAGAAATCTGATCACCGACCACCGATCACCAAAACTTGTCCGCTATTTCATATTTGACTGAACCCTAGTGAACCTGTCAATTTTCACTTTTTTCGACAAAAAGTTCTTCGAGAGATTGCTTAACGGGTTGGACAGAAACCAGGTTTCCACCGGCCCTTTTCAATTCCTGCAAAACATTTTCAACTTCTGATTCATCCGTCACCTGAATATTGGCGCCATTTGGTTTGGCTGATACGCAAATGTTAGGAATTGTGGCGAAGACGCTTTGTAAAACATCGGCTGAAATATTTTTGACATTGATTTCAAACGATTGGGTTTCACCGCTACGGGTTAAAAGTTCGTGCAAATTTCCGGTGGCGGCCAGCTTGCCTTTTCGCAAAATGGCGACCCGGTCACAAAGTGCTTCGATATCCGATAAAATATGGGTGGACATAAAAATAGTGGTGCCTTTTTCACGAAGTCCGGCAATCAACTCGCGGACTTCGCGGCGGCCGATTGGGTCTAACCCGGACATCGGCTCATCCAAAAAAACAACTTCCGGCTCATTGACCAGAGCTTGAGCGAGCCCGACCCGCTGGAGCATTCCTTTTGAGTATTTTCGCAATTGTTTGTTCCAACTGGCTTCTTCGAGTCCGACTTTAGTCAATAATTCTTCGGTTTTTTGCCGGCGTTTGGTGCTGTCAAGTCCAAATAACTCACCAAAATACATCATCAATTCGCGACCCGTCAGGTAATCGTAAAAATATGGATTTTCGGGGCAATATCCGATTCGATGACGCATTTTGACACTCGAAATATCTTCACCTAAAATTTTTGCGCGGCCTTCGGTGGCAAAAATCAGAGACATCAGTATTTTAATGGTCGTGGTTTTACCCGCGCCGTTACCACCCAGAAAACCGAAAATCTGGCCGCCTTCGACCTCTAAATTCAAGCCGTCCAGGGCCCGAACTTTCTTTTTTTTCCAAAAGCCGATTTCGTAATCTTTAGTTAAATTTTCTATTTCGACAACGTAATTCATAATATTTTTAAAGGTCAAAGTTTGATTGAGCCGGTTAATTCCGATCGTCAATTTAAGAGTAACAAACTCAACTATGTCAAACAAATAAGCCGTCAAATGAATTTATCGAATTTGATAAAACTCGGCTTCGAATGGTTCATTCGACGAGATTCCCGGAGGTGTCCGAGATTTTGTCGGTTGGTTGATTTTGGCGTCGCCGGGCAAAGCCGATCGTGAGCAGGACGGTGATGACAACCCATCCGATAATTGAAAGTGCGGAGGCCGTCCGGACTAAGAAAGGTTCTTCAAAAAATAGCCGAATATTGGCAGCTTCGGCCGGAATTGAAAACGAAATGGTGCCGCTCGAAGTTGGTGTAATCGGGACAAATTGCCCGTTGACTGTCGCTTTCCAATGCGGATAGTAAAAAGCGGCGAGGGTAATTTCCCGAGACTCACCGGCACCGACGGAAAAATTTCGCTCGGTCGCCAGCCAATTTCGAATAATTACCGGGCGCTCTCCGGCTGAAACCTTGTCTTTTTGGTCAAAAGCCGATTTTTGTGCCCAAACCGTCCACCAGCATTCAAAACTCTCGCCGTTTGCCATTGCGCCGACCTGGCTATTAAATTCTTGAGAGGGGTGATAAACAGCCCCCTTAATAATAAAAGCGGAGGTAAAAATAAAGATGAAAAATATAGCGCCGACGCCAATCGGGAGCAAAATGTGACGGCTATTTTTTAGTGTCTCCGAAAGCCGGACGATGCCGATCGAGCTAAAAATTGCACCGAAAAGCGAAACGATGGCGAGCCACCGCCACGGGAACTGGACCTTTTGTAAGAACGGTAAGGTTGTCCACACAAAGTTGCTCAGAGGGAGCGTCATAAATATTGAAAATATCAAAATCGCAAACAAAGCCCGGACAAATTTTGAGACGGCAAATTTATTTTTGATTAGCAAAATAAAAGACGGAATCGCTAACAGAAATATAGCTAAAAGCATCAAATCAGCCAGCCAGAGATTCAGCACGTCATCTTGAAAGTTCAAAATGCCTTCGATTCGGAACAAAAAATTGTTTTGATAACCCCAGGTATCCGAGAAATACTTCGGGGTCGAATGTTGAACCCAGTCCAATTCAGAAACCATCCGTGACCAATAAAACGCAGTCAAAATTAAAGCTGAAACAACTGCCCCGGAAAGTTTGAAAACTCCGGATAAAAAATTATCTTTGGGCAGCATAAATAAAGCATAGATTCCCAGCACAATTGATCCGATGATCGTGAGGGGAAGATGAGTTAGGATCAAAAACGCATAAGCGATTGCCAAAAAGAGAACATCCAATTTATTTTTTTTTCGGCAGATGCGAGTCACATACAAAAAACAAAAAGGAATAATGGCTGTCGAACTAAATTCGGCAAATAAAAAATTGTTGTAGATTTGATTTAAGTGGTGAGGTGCAAAAGTATAAATCGCTGCCGCAATTAAGGACTGTTGGGCGGAGAACTCTTCTTTTGACCACAAATAAGTGCCGAGTCCGCCGCATAAGAAAATAAGGAAAAACTGAATCTGACTGGCAAAATACCATTCGCGGGTGAAAAAATGGAAAAAATTTAGGGTGTAATAGCTGAGTGGCGGATAAAACCGGATGGCGACATCACCGAACCCGTGATTCAGATTTGCCATCAAACTCGGGTAGATTTGTCCGGCTGAAATTGAATCCTTGATTGCTAAAGCAGTTTGATAATGAAAAATAATATCATTACCGCTGGTGATCCCGTAAACAAAGGAGGACAACATCGCCAGGAGCGCAAATGCTACCAAAAATAAAAAATGGATGACGAATTGTTTGTTTGCGGATTCTCGCATTTTTTGTTACTAATTTCGGATGTTGTATATTAGACGTTCTTTTTTCGCCCTAAGAGCTGAAAGAGACTAAAGAAAAGTAATCCAAACCAGGCTAAAACCGATATTAAGAAGGTTACTTTGACAAGCTTTGGCTCTTCGAAAAAGACTTGTATTTCAGCTTTTTCACTAGGAACAGGAAAGGAAATCAATCCAATTTCGCTCGGCGTGA
>JANOEF010000202.1:0-6960 GCA_031413075.1 Acidobacteriota bacterium
CAGAGATTAGTCCAGTCTTTCACCAAATAAAACTTCTTTTCAATCGCCGCCAAAAATATGAAATTAGAACTTGATCTTCAATCCCCGCAGAATTCATCGGTGAAGTATGATTCTGTCAATGCTATTGGTTTTGAGAACGCCGCTGAGGACGTTAAAAAATTACTTCGAGCGGGCATCAAATTTGCCAAAGATGGGAGTCGCACCGAGGCCCGACAAATGCTTTTGCAAGTCACCGAAGCCGACGGCAATAACGAAACGGCCTGGTTATGGCTCGCTTCGATCAGCGAATACCCCGAAGAGCTTTTGGTTTTTCTGCAAAATGTCCTGCGGATAAACCCCGAAAATGAGCGGGCCATCGAATGGGCCAAGCAAACCAAGGCTTTACTTTCTAAAACTTTTGTTCAACGCGGGATTGACGCTTCACGCCAAAATCAGAAAGATTTTGCCAAGCAATGCTTTCTGCAAGCCATCGTTCACGACGACCAAAATGAAATGGCCTGGTTGTGGCTGGCTTCGTCGTCCGACGCGCCCGAAGAAAAATGTTCGCATCTGCAAAAAGTTTTGAATATCAACCCCGAAAACGAAACTGCCATCTCTTCGCTCAAAGCCGTCAAACATCAGATATCTCATTCGCTCTTGAAAAAAGCCAACTCGGCGGCAATTTCGGGCGATCACGAATTTGCCCGGCAAATGTTGGCTGATGTCTTGAAACACACCCCCAATCTCGAAGAAGCCTGGATGCTCAAAGCATTTTTAACCAATGATTACTACGATAAAATGGCGTGCTATCAAAAAGCTCTGGAGATAAATCCGCATCACGATGCCGCTGTCGCCGGTTTAGCCGCGTTGCAGGCACTCGCCCCGAAACCTCCTGAGCCGAAACCGACTCCGCCGCCAACCATATCCGTTCTGGAGCTAACAAAAACCAAAATCGAAGGGCAGGATGAGGCAGTCCAATCCGTAGAAGACGAAGAAGAAGTTTTAGTCGAAGTGCCGGTTGCCCAATCAACTGTCGAAGAAGCCGAACAAGTTCTCGAAACACTTGAGACAGCTGAATTTCAATCCGAAGAGACCGCTCAGGTTGAAGAGAACCAGCCGTTACAAGATTTTTATTCTCAACCGGAAACTGCGCAGGCTGCGCCGGAATCAAACGAAGAATCTCCGGTTATGGCTCAGGAAAGTCAGTTCGAAGAATCCCAACTTGTGACAGAAACTCCAACCGAAGTTGAAGTGACTGAAAATTCAGTCGAGATGAAAACCGCTGATATCGAAGTTGTCCCGGTTTCTAATGAGTTCGAAGAAAATCAATCCGTGGCAGGTGAATCATCCGAATCGGTTGAAAGTTTAAGCGATGAAACGAATCAATCTCTTGAAAACGAAGCGGTTGAAGAAATTCAATTCTCAGAGTCGAGCGAAAATCAATTTGCAGCAGTTCCGGAAGATTCCCCGGTTGAAGCTCAGCAGGTCGAATTTGAACCAACTGAAGAATTAAACCAAACTCAGAATTTACAATCATCCGAAGAATTTCAAGCAGTTGAAGAAGCTCATCAAGTTGCGCCCGAAACCACCCAAGTTGCAGAAAATCAACCATTTGAAGAGTCTTTGAGTGAAGCCGCCGCCGCTGTGGCAGAAGATCAATGGGTTGAAGCAGTTCCGGCCCCTCAACAAACTGTCCAGCTTCAGTCGGAACCTCCGGCCGCCGCACAAGTTGAAGAACAGTTAGCAGTTGAAGCACACCACGCCGAAACGGTTGGAGCCGGATCGGATGAGGAAGTAGCCGAATCCGCCAATCAACAGGCAGAAAATGGTTTTATGATGCTTGCCTCAAACCAGCCTTTTGCCGATTATCAGGAGCCGACGGTTGAACTTTCCTACCCGCAGGTGCCGGCTTCCGTTTCTCCCGAAGTTACGGCCAAAACCGCTGATTATACTGAGGAAATTAAACTGGCTGCCGAATCTGCAGAAGCCGTTTCGGTTCAGCCGGTTGAACCCGGGTCTTTTGACGCGATCACCGAACCCGCCGAAGTTCCGGACGAACCGCCTCAGGCAGAAGTTTCGACTCAGGTCTTGAGCCTCCCGCAATTACAGGTTGAACCGCTCCAATGTGTATTCTGCGGCTTTAGTAATCAACCTCAAGCCGTCATTTGTGACCGGTGCCAGGCAATGCTTTCGCTCTCGGATTTAGAAATGCTTTTGGCGCATCAAAATGCTAATCAAGATGTCGTTCTCCGAGCCATCGAACAAATGGAGGTCGAAAAAACCTGGCGTGAGTTGAATGCCGTTGAACTGCAAAATTTAGGCATTGCTCATCTCAATGTCCATAATTTGCGCAAAGGTTTCAGTTATTTACAGGAAGCCTCAGGTCTTAATCCAAATGATGTGGTGCTGGCTTCGAAAGTCAATTTTTTGGCCATCCGACTCAACGAAATCGAAGAACATGACCAAAAAGCGCAGGAAAAACCCGTCCAAAGCCGGACGATTTTAGTAGTGGACGATAGTCCGACAGTTCGTAAATTGATTACGGGTAAACTGGAAAAATCCGGTCATTCGGTCGTCTCGGCGGTGGACGGGATGGATGCTCTGGCCAAAATCAACGAAGTCATTCCCGATTTGATTCTGCTTGATATTACGATGCCTCGTCTGGACGGATATCAGGTCTGTAAATTGATCCGCAATAACGAAGCGACCAAAGATCTCCCAATTGTGATGATCTCCGGCAAAGACGGATTTTTTGACAAAGTCCGGGGCCGCATGGCCGGCTCTACCGGCTATATCACCAAGCCGTTTGGTCCCGATACGCTCATGAAAACCATCGAAACCTATCTTGCCTAACCATTTGGGGATTGAACAATTGTCAGACGGCCTGACGCGTTCCGGTCAAAAACAATGAATCAATGAGCTAATCAATCAGTGATTTCTATGGAAAGTTCGAATCAAGACCAAATTTTAGAAGAGCTTCTGCTCGAAACCCAGGAGGAACTGGCTGACATTGATTTTTCTACCCTCCTTGAGTTTACCGCTAAGTATCCTTTCCCTGAAGGCGAAAAATATCTGGTTTTTCATCTCGATGAGAAGATTTACGGAATTGACTCCAAACAAGTTGATGAAGTCTCGCTTTCGCTCCCGGTCACGCCGCTCCCGAATGTGCCTGAATGGCTGTTGGGAATCGCCAATTTGCGCGGCGATTTGATTTCAGTAGTTGATTTGCGAAAACTCTGGAAAAGAACTACCGAAACCCCATTTAAGACTCGGTTCATTATTTTTCGCTCTTCTCAGCACGAGACCTTAATTGCTTTGGTGGTGGATCGGCTTAGCGAAATTGTCACCTTATCAACCAAAGAGATAGATTTTTCCAGGGATTCAGGCAATCAGGATCCGTCTTTTTTCGGCACCGCCGAATTTAAATCACATCCTCTTTGTTTACTCGACATAGATAAAATTCTCGCCTCGCTCACTTTGGCGGTCGTTAATCCGGTTTGAGTTCTGCCGTTCAGGCGTGACTCGGAGAAAATATGGCAAAAACATTTAATAATTCCCTTTCCAATTCGCTCAAAGGAAAAATATGGCTGGCCACTACCGCTTTAGCCTTTTTTATTTGTACCTTTGGAATACTTTCTTATCTCATTATTTCTTTTTTGATCAACGATACTTTTTACGCTATTTTCATTCCGTTTTTGTTTTTGGCGATGACCGTTGTCGCCTTTGGCTGGTGGATTTCCAATGAAATTGTGAATCCGGTAGAAAAAGTCTCGCTCTTTGCCAAGAGTTTGGAACGGGGAACCTCAACCACACTGCCTAAAACATCGGGCGCCACCGAAACTGACGAAGTGATGGAGACAATGTTTCGCCTCAGCCAACAAGCGCAAAAATTATTAGAAGCGATGGAGTTAGTGGCCCAGGGCAAGCTCGATCCAACCCTCGCCTCAAACTCAAATTCAGACCGGATTACGGTCACTTTTCAAAAACTTTTAACTAAAGTATCCGAATCCATTCACGCCAAACAGGAGTTGGAAAAATTACAAATAGTTGTTCAGCAGCTTGCCGGAGAACTCTCGCCGTTGAAAAATAATAATTTAAATCTGGTTCTCAAAACCGAAACCGAAGCGACTCAGACCATTTCGGAAACCATCAATTATTTGATTAAAGAGCTCCGCGAAATTACCACGCAGGTTAAATTTTCTGCCGCTGAGACTCAAAATTCTTCGAGCGAAGTCCAAAAACTTTTACAAACCGTGATTCAGCAGGACGAAAACCGGACGCAAGCTATGAATCACGCCTCGGTAACTCTCAACCAAGTTCCGCAAATGGTTCAGAGAATTTCGGAAGAACTCTCACGATCGGCTTTTTCCGCCACCCAGTCCATCGAAAAAGCCCGGCGCGGCGAATATGTCGCCCAGACCAACCTCAATGCCGTCAATCAGCTCCGCAAAAATATGCACGAGTCCATCAAACGCATTCAAAAACTCAATGAACATTCACAGGAAATCAGTAAAGTGGCCCGGACGGTGGAAGATTTAGCTCATCGGACAAATATGGTCGCCCTCAATGCCTCCATTCAGGCGGCTGAGTCAAATGAACACGGGCGCGGGTTTGCCGTTTTTTCCGAAGAAGTTGAACGGCTCGCGGAACGCGCCAATCAGACCAACAAAAATATTTCCAATCTGCATAAATCAATTCAGACTGAGATCAATCATGTCGAAACCTCCCTCGAAATGACTGTCAGGGACGTGGCTAATCTTTCTAAATTTGCGATTGAGACGGGCAATTCGATCGAAGAAATGGAACGCTATGTAACTCAATTTTTAAGCTTGCAGGAAAAAATCATCGGCTATACCGAGGAGCGCACCGAAGATACGGACAAGGCTTTTCAAACCTTTGTAGATTCGATTTCAGAAGCCGAAAAGTCGGTCGCAAAGCTCAAAGAATCAGCGAAAACCGTGGAGAAAATCACCGCTTCGATGGAAGGTCTGCAAAATTCGGTTTCGCATTTTAATGCTCCGACGCCACCATCGGAAATGCCTCGTCAAGAATTTTCGTTTGAAAGTTTACCGCAAAAATTTGACCAAACCGCGGTTGGAAATTAAGGATTTGATATATGCAAAAATCATTTTTACAGAGTCTGCTCATCAAAGTTTCATCCTTTTGCTCGGTCATCTTTTTGGTGGTCGGCTTACTCTTTTTATATGCCTCGCATTTTGGCGCGGAAACGAACCGCTTGGTTGGACTACTCCTCACCTCGCTCGGCGCCATATTAGCCGTTTTGACCATCGTTTTTATGAATGTTTCGCTCTCCAAAACGCAAAACGAGTTAAAGGAATCGGCTCAAATTGCTCATCAAATTGCTCAGGGCGACGTCAGCGAAGAATTTTACGAAGACGACCTTGATGACCGTCACGAATTAAAATCAATGTTGCAGAACATCGGTAATTATCTCAAAGAAAAAGCCTTGGTTGCCGACCGGATTGCGGTCGGAGATTTGTCGGCAGAAATAAATTTACGCTCCGAAGCGGATGTTTTTGGCAAATCCTACCAAAATATGATCGAAAAACTCCGTTCCATTGTTCAGACCGAAGAACGACGCAACCAATTACAAAAATCTATCCTTGAACTACTCAGCGAAGTAACCGAAGTGGCCTCCGGCGATTTGACCGTGAGAGCCGTCGGAACCTCCGAAGTGACCGAGGAAATTGCCGAAGCTTTTAACTTTATGACGGGCGAGTTACGCTCATTAATTGGACAGGTTAAAGAGGTTACGTTCCAGGTCAGCAATTCCGCCAAAGCCATTAACGACACGACTGAGCAATTGGCGCGTGGAAGCGAAGCGCAGGCCTCGCAGATCACGAGAATGACTTCGACCATTTCAAATATGGCCTTGCAGGTTCAGGAGGTTTCCGACAATGCTTCGCTTTCGGCGCAGGTGGCCGACGATTCCTTAAGCAATGCCCGGTACGGTTCACAAGCCGTCCAGGATAACATCAGTGCGATGAATTCGATTCGCAATCAAGTCCAGGAAACCGCCAAACGAATTAAGAAACTTGGCGAACGTTCACAGGAAATCAGCCAAATCGTCCAATTGATTGACGACCTCTCGGACCGCACCAGTTTGCTCGCCCTTAATGCTTCGCTGCAAGCCGCGGCGGCCGGTGAATCCGGTCGAGGATTTGCTGTCGTAGCCGAAGAAGTTGAACGATTGGCGGAGCGTTCAAACCGTCTGACCCAACAAATTGCCAGTCTGGCCCAAATGATTCAGATTGAAACCAAGGATGTGGTCGGTTCGATGGAAGAAACTATTCACGAGGTCGTGGTAGGCTCGACGCTGGCGGATAAAGCCGGACAAGCCCTGATTGAAATCGAACAGGTTTCGCAGCGATTAGCCGGATTGATTCAATCAATTTCCGAATCGGCTAAACAACAGGCACTTAACTCCGAAGATATTTCTCAGGTTATGACCAACATTTCAAAAGTTACCGAACTCGTCAATGTCGGCTCCAAGCGAGCCGCCGATTCGGTCAAGATGCTGGTTCTGCTTTCGGATGAATTACGCGGCTCGGTCGCCCCTTTCAAACTGCCCGATGAAAAGAAATTACTACGCCATTCGCTGAACGATTCCCCCCAATTTTATTTGAATTAATTGCCGATTTAAGCATTGAATTAATATCCGCAACCCACAATCCCCAATCGAACTATGGATGCCGAACTTTTACAAGGATTTATCGAAGAAGCCGTAAGCTATTTACCCGAAATCAATGAGGGAATAATGGCTTATAGCGAGGATTCTGCCCAATCCGCGAAATTGGCTCATGCCCGGAGCCAGCTGCAAACGGTCAAGGGAGCCGCCTCGATGATCGGATTGACCGAGGTTGGCGCGCTCTGTCAGGAACTTGAAAAAGAAATAGAGCAAATTTTGGCCGAAGCTCAAAGCCTGACCCAGCCAAAGACGTCTGATTTATTTCAGAAAGC
>JANOEF010000203.1:0-8596 GCA_031413075.1 Acidobacteriota bacterium
CGGTCTTCGCCATCGGAAATTATAATCAAAGCCCGACGTTTCTTTTCATTCGGATTGCGGGTCTTTTCGTATTCATCAACCTTTTCCGCCGCTAAATAAACCGCATCAATAATGGCCGTTTGTCCGCCTTCGATAAAAAGATTGTCCAGAGCATCATTGATGTCGCTTTTTTTAGGCGTAAAATCCTGCACGACCTCGATTTTGTCCGAACTGACAAAACGCACCACACAGGTTTCATCGTCAGCCCGGTTGGTTCCGACAATGATTTTGCTGGCTTCGATGACTTTTTCCAATTGATACCGAAGGGAACCCGAATTATCAATCACTAACCCGTAATTGGTCGGGACTTCGGCTTTGCTGAATGTATCAATCTCCTGCAGAACATTATTCTCATAAACCTTAAATTCATCTTTCCGCAACGTATTGATAGAACGATTGTTACGGTCAATGACCCGAACATTGAGGCTGACTAATTCAGTATCAATAATCAGCGTCCCTTCATCTTCAGGAGTTGGCGTGACGCTCGGTTTCACCGACGGGGTCGGTGTCGGCGTTTTGACCGGGGGATTGGTAATCTGGGCATTGACGGTTGGATAGGTCACAAAAGCCGTCACGAAAACAAAACAAGCGGTAACAGCGGCTAACCAAAGATTCAAAGTTTTTCTATTCATCAAAAATTTCCTTTCGCAAAAATATTTTTAAACTATTTGAGCGGCGTGGACGGCGTTGCATAATAGCCTTCACGACTGCGAACCATTAGACGCGGCAAACCGCGCGGGGGTTTGACCTTGACTTTTACTTTTCGCCATTTTCCGTTTGGTTCAAAATCACGGGGCGTATAGCCAACCGAATATTGATGCCGAAGTTCGAGCGCGATCCGCTCAAAAATTTCGTCCATTTCGACATTCGTATTAGGATAAAAAGATTTACCGCCGCTAATGCCCGACAATTCGTCCAGGAACGATTGTCCTTGCATTCCAAGCGAGCTACCGGAATCACCGCCCCCCAGAATTCCAACCGAATAAACGACGACATCGGATTCTTTCAAAAGCCGTTTGACCTCTCCAAAATTATACCGTGAGCTGTTATCTTGTCCATCACTGATCACCAGAAGGGCTTTTTTCTGATGACTGCCGCGGGTCACCCGCTCAACACCGAGATAAACGGCATCGTAAAGTGCCGTATTAGCTTTTGGCTGAACCAAAGTTAATTTTTCCAAAATCGCTTCGCCATTGCGGGTGCGGTCCAGCAAAAGCTGAGCCCGAGTGTTAAAGGCAATCAAAAAATATTCATCGCTCGGATGACTGGTGTTAATGAATCGTTCCAACGCTTTGCGGGCTTTAGCAATTTTCTCACCGCTCATTGAACCTGAGACGTCAAACAGCACTCCGACCGAAACGGGTGCATCAATATCGCTAAAAAAGGTCAATTCCTGCTCTTCGTTGTTATCAATCACGGTAAAAGCACTTTTACCCAGCCCCGAAACATAGCGCCCGAACTGATCAGTCACCGTCAAGGTCAAAGTAACTAAATCAGTATTGATTTTAATGTCTTTTTGATCTTCATCCGGTGGTGAGGGCTTCGGAGTCGGGTCTTGGCCAAAAACTCCCCAAGAAAAGCATAAACCAAGTACCAAACCGAGCCATTGAAGACGAACCACACGGCTGGTTTTCTGAGAAAAATTAACTGCCATAGTTTCTCCTAGAATTATTATCATTTTACGGGACTAAATTATTTCACGCAAGATATTTTTATGATGTTTGGGATTTATATTTAGTTGCGTCAAGCACGGTTGAAATTGATGATTTTTTGCCAAATAGTTATGATATTATTTGATTTGTGCCTTTGCAGTTTGAAAACGACCGAAAATTTAGATTTTGTTTGTCAGACTGGTCGCCGGATTAAATTGAGACTTCGGACGGGATTAATCGGTCAAGTTGAATTTTTACTGATCTTTGATGCATCAATGGGGTGTCACGGATCTTTCTCCCGAAGGCGGGAAAACCGATTCATTGAGTCTTAATCAGCGGCTGGTTTTATTTCCTTTTTCGATTCGCCCCGTTAAGCGGGTTTATTTTTTGAAACACCATTCATTTTTTTGACGTATTACCCTTGTGTCATGACTACCAAAGCAATTGAACTAAACAATTTACGCGAATTTACCGATGGCCAGCTGATAACCAAAGTCCTGGCCGGACGCGAGGACGGTTTCGAAGAGCTCGTTCGCCGCTATCAACGACCGATTGTCAACTACGTTTTTCGGATGCTCGGCAACTACGACGCCGCACTCGATGTGACCCAGGAAATCTTTATCAAAGTTTATAATTCGATGGCTCGTTACAGCGCCGAATATAAATTTTCGACCTGGCTTTACAAAATTGCGCATAACGCCGCGATTGATCATCTGCGCCGTAACAATAATCACACCCAAAGTCTGGAAATGGAAAGCGAGGACGGAACTTATCAAATTCAATTTGAAAGTAAGCGGCCCTCTCCGGAACAAGAGCGCGAACATAGCGAATGGCGGAAAGAAATCGAAACCGTAGTCAAGCGTTTACCGACCGGCTACCGGGAACTAATTTTGCTCCGGCACAACCAGGACTTGAGTTATGACGAGATTGCCGAGGTGACCAATTTACCGTTGGGAACGGTCAAAAATCGGCTCTTTCGAGCCCGTGAGATGATGCGCGAAATGTTTCTTGAACGAGGATTTACCGGAATTTAGTGACCAACATAAATGGATTTACAGAGTGTCAAAATAAATCAAACTTGTCCGCGTGAGGAACTTTCGCTGTATTTGGACGGCGAACTTTTAGCGGCGGACGAAGTGGTTTTAGAAAAACATCTGGCGGGTTGCGAAATTTGTCGAACCGAAATAAATCTTCATAAAAAAATGCTTTCCGCCTTAGATTTTGCTTTTGCCTCAGAGAAAGAAGTCGAATTACCCAAAAACTTTGCCAAAGTCGTAGCCAGCCAAGCTGAAAGCACCGTCAGCGGATTACGCTCCAAAGATGAACGATTTCGGGCTTTGTTTATCTGCACGGGACTTTTTCTGTTGATATTGGTCGGATTAGGGACGGAATCTAATCTAGTTTTTTCGGCTTTGATTACCATCAGCGGAAAAATCGCCGCAGTTTTGACCTTGGCCTTTCATACAATCTCAGATTTTGCGGTTGGATTGGCTATCGTGTTCCGCTCCTTGAGCCAAAAAGTAGTTGTCAATCCGATTTTTCTGCTCCTTTTAGCGGGTTCGCTGGTGATTTTGACGGCTCTCTTGTTTTCGCGTTTAAGATTTAGGTTTAGTCGTTCATAATTTTTAATAGTGGTAAATTCAAATGCACTCAAAATTTATAATCCGACGGCTTGCCTGACCCTCTGGCAAATCATTTTTGCCTTGTTGCTGACCTTCTTTGGCGTCATTTTTATTCACGCACAATCAAATCAACCGACTGAAAACAATATAATTATCATCGAAGAGGTGAGCGATGCCGAAGTTTTTGCTTTCGGGAAAACAGTAGTTATCAAAAAGTCGGCCAAAGGCGTTTTGGTTTTTGGGGGCGATATCATCGTCGAAGGAAAAATTGAAGGCGATGTGGCCACCATCGGCGGTTCGATCATTCAAAAAGAAAACGCTTTTATCGGCGGCGATGTGATGATTTTCGGCGGAAAATATCAGCACGAAAGAAGCGAACCACTGCGTAACGCGGGCAAAGAAACGATTATGTATGCCGGCTACGAAGAAGAATTGCGAAGTATGACTCAAAATCCTTCACAACTTTTTTCGCCGACATTTACCTGGTCATTTTTGGGTTGGAGACTTTTATCAGTCCTTTTTTGGTTCATCGTGTCGTTGATAATTGTGACCATCGCTCCGGGTGCGATTAGCCGGGCCGTCAGTCGTTTTCAACTTTCCACCCTCAAAATTATCGCTTTCGGATTTACCTGCTTTGTGCTCACCACCCTCGGAGTCATTACCGGGTTCAGTTTTTTACCGACTAATCTGAGCGGAATTGTAGTGGTCATGACCACCATTTTATTATTTCTGGCTTATATTTATGGGCGGGTCACGCTTCAGGTGAGCATTGGCAAATGGTTGCAAAAACACCTCTTACCCGAAAAATATCATTCGGAATCACTTTCGATTTTTATCGGCTCGCTGGTGATGACGATGCTCCTTTCGCTTCCGTATCTCTGGATTTTTGCGGTCATCCTACTGTTTGCCGCCAGTCTCGGTTTAGTGCTCACAGCGCGTTCATCAAACGGTTGGAAGTCGGCTTAAAATTCTCTTTTGATTTGCCCAAATCAAGTTTAACCAAATAAACTAGCCCAATGAAAGACCTTGAGTTATGGCAATTTGTCACTAGACATTTGCAATTACAGCAAAATGTAATGTTGCTCGTGGTGGCGGAGAGTTCCGGCAGTTCACCCGGCAGACAAGGCTTTAAAATGGCGGTTACCGAAGATGGAACGATATTTGGAAGCGTTGGCGGCGGACTGATGGAGATTTCGCTCGTCGAACTGGCTCAGTCCAAATCCCAAGTTCAAAAGTCTCAGCTAGTTAAGCAAATTCATCGAAAAAATGTCACCAATTCAAGCGGGATGATTTGTTCGGGAAAACAAACAGTTATTCTTAAAAGACTGCAAAACAATGATTTAGGCACAACTGAAAAGATAATTGAATACCTGGAAAAGCCGAATTCATTATTTTTACAAATTACTGAAAATGTCTTTCAAACTATTGAGATTGGTCAGTTCGGCTTTGATTATCTTTTTCATAAGCTCAACCAAAACTCCTTTGTTTACCAGGAAAAATTAGGCTTTAGCCAAAAACTCATGATCATCGGCGGCGGGCATTGTGCGCTGGCGTTGTCAGAACTAATGTCAAAACTAGATTTTCACCTGACGGTCTTTGATGACCGGCCCGATTTGAATACGTTGCAAAAAAACGAGTTTGCCCATCGCATTGAGATCATCGAATCTTATGAAAAAATCGGTCAGTTAATTGAATCAGATAAAAATGCTTTTGTGGTGGTGATGACGCTCGGCTACAAATTTGATGAAATTGTGATCCGGCAACTGTTTGACAAAAACTTCAAATATTTCGGGGTTTTGGGGAGTAAGGCAAAGATGAAGACTCTGCTCAAATCATTGGAAAAAGATGGTTTCGACCAAACACGGTTAGCTAAAATCCGGACTCCGATCGGCATCCCGATCCATTCCCGAACGCCAGCCGAAATTGCCGTCTCAATTGCGGCTGAAATTATTGCCGTGAAAAATTCGTGAAATTAGATTAGAATAAAACGATATGGATATAGGCGAAAAAGCACCAAACTTTGTTTTAAAAGATTTGGATGGAAAAGATTGGAATTTGTCAGAGCAACTCGGCAAAATTGTCGTTCTTTTATTCTATCCTGGCGACAACACGCCGGTCTGCACCGCCCAGCTCTGCTCGGTCCGCGATAACTGGTCTGATTACCAGGCGACGGGGGCCGAAGTGGTTGGGATTTCGACCGATTCGGTCAGTTCGCACAAAGGGTTTGCCGATAAATACAATTTGACTTTGCGGCTTTTAGCGGATGAAAAAGGCGAAGTGGTCGAAAAATACGGAGTCAAATCCTGGTTGCCCGGACGCTCGGCCCGTGCAGTCGTAGTAATTGATAAAGCCGGCGCCATTCGATACCATAAAGTTCAATCGCTCAGTCTTTTTCGCCCCAAGGACGATGAGATTTTAGACGCGATTAAAGCGATAAATTAAAAAGGAGTTTTTACAAATATGGGTTTATTTTCCGGTAATGGGTTTAAGTGTTCACGGTGCAGTACAAAAGATTCTCAAATGGCTTTTGCGCCGATGCCGAATGATTTAGGGCAACGAGTTTATCAAGAAATTTGTCAAAACTGTTGGAAAGACTGGTTGCAAAAGCAAAATCAGCTGATCAATCATTTCGGATTGGACGTTTCTAATCCTGATTCGCACGATTTTTTATTCGACAACCTAAAAATCTTTCTTTTTAACGAAGGCGTCGAGTTGACTCAGATTGACACCAGCAAAGAAGGTTCAGTTAATTGGTAGTTTGGCTCAGCTGCTTTTTTATGCAGAACGTCCTCAATAATAAATCTGCGGAGGTCAAATGCCTCAATTAATATCAATTAAATTTATAAAAATCGGCACGCTATTCTGGCTTGCCTTTTTTTTGTCCGTGACTTCATTGGCTCAGGAACTTCAATTAAATCAGCCTCAGACAAGCGAAATCAAAGCGGATGAAACGCAAACTTTCACAGTCCAGACCAAGCCTGGTGAATTTTTCCGTGTTGTGTTGTGGCAAAAAGGGGCGGATGTCAGTCTGCAAGCCGTTTCAAACGATGGTCAAACGATTATCGAAACCAACAACTCCGAGAGCATCGAAGAACCTGAACGAATTTCGCTGATTGTCGATCAAAGAGGGGTCTTTAAGATCGAAGTTAAAGGCTTAAAAGTTTGGAAAACAGGCGGAAAGTATCAAATCAAACTTGAAGCTCTGCGTCCGGCCACGGCCGCCGACACCAGCCAAATCAAGGCGGAAAAACTTTATGACCAGGCAATTACAGTTTGGTTCTCAAAACAACCCGAGGCCAAAACCATGGCGGTCAAAACTTTTAATGACTCGCTTTCGCACTTTCAAACCGCCCAGGATAAATTTGGCGAAGCCTTTGTTTATTTTAATCTTGGCTCGTTGTATTTGCAGCTTAACGAAGTGCCAAAATCTATCGAAAACTTAGCCAGGTCCGCGAAAATATTTGAAGAAATAAACGCTCAGATGCAAACCGCCAGGGCTTTTTCAAATCAAGCAGCAGTTTATTTCAAGTTAGAAGATTTGCTCAAGGCGACCCAACTTTCACAAAAATCTCTCCAAATTTATCGTCAACTGGATCATCGTGAAGGAATTGCCGAAATTAGCGGAAATCTCGGTTTGATCGCCGCCGGCATTGGTCAATCACGTCAGGCTCTTAAGTATTTTGAGGAAATCCTGCCAATTTTTCAGGCGGAAAATAATCGCCGACGCGAAGCCTGGACGCTGCATAATCTCGGAATCGTTTATGACGACCTGGGCGAACCGGCAAAAGCCATCGAGTTTTATGAAAAGGCTCTCACAATTCGTCAGCAACTCGGCGAAAAACAATCTGAGGGCGCAACATTAGTCAATTTGGCGCTCGTCTTAAAAGGACTTGGTGATTATCAAAAGTCGGTCGAATTCTTAAAGCAATCCCTGAAAATCTTTGAAGAACTTGGCAACGAAATCAATCAAACCTTCTGTTTTAATAATTTAGGGGCAGTCTATGACGATTTGGGTGATTATCCGCAGGCCGTTGAATACTACACGAAATCTCTTGAGCTAAATAGAAAATATAAACTCCGCGCCAATGAAGCCGCGAACCTCAATAATCTCGCCCTGGTTAGCTTAAAACTTGGCGAAACCGAAAAGGCCCTGGAATTTCAGCAAAAGGCACTGGTGATTTTCCGCGAATCAAAAGACAAAGTTAAGGAAGCGATGGGGCTGGTTAATTTGAGTGTTATGTTGCAACGCAAAGGTGAGATCACAAAAGCGTTAGAGTTTTTGCAGGCCAGTTTACCGATTTTTCAAGAAGTTGAATTACGCGATTGGGAAGCTAACACCCTTTTCCGAATCGGCGAGGTTCAACTCATCGCGGGAGACTTTCAAAAATCAGTTGAAAATTGCTCTAAATCGCTTGAAATCAATCGGCAAATAAATAATCGGTCAGGCCAAATGGTTTCTTTGCTCTGCACGGCGAAAGCCGAAAATAAACTTGGACGACTGGCCGAATCGCAAGCCAAAATCGAAGAGGCTTTGGTTTTAATCGAAGATGCGCGAACTCAAATTGGCCGCCAGGATTTACAAGCTACTTTTTTCGCCAGCCGGCAGGATTTCTACGAATCCTATCTCGAACTTTTGATGGAACGTCACCAATTAGAGCCGGACAAAGGCTTTGATGCGTTGGCTTTGCAAACAAGTGAGCGAGCCCGGGCGCGGAATCTGCTGGAATCAATCGGAAATACCGAACTACGCGAAGGCGTTGCGCCGGAATTGCTGGCCGCAGAAAAAGATTTGCGGCAGAAAATTAACCGTCAGGAAACGTTGCGTCAACAGCTGATTTTAAGCAAAGCTGCCAAAACCTCTCTCATCGAAGCCGAAAAAGGAATTGACGAAAATCTGCGCGGATTGCGTGATCTCTGGGCAAAAATTCGCCTCTCGAACCCGAAACTGGCAAACTTCACCCAACCTAACCCTTTAAATTTGAAGGAGATTCAAACCCAAGTCTTGGATGAAAACTCGGTTTTGCTGGAATATTTCCTCGGAGCAGAGCGCAGTTTTTTATTTGTGGTGACGAAAAATTCGCTTAAGACAGTTGAACTGCCGAAACGGGCTGAGATCGAAATTTTGGCAAGAAATTTTTACGACGCTTTGAAATCGCGGACAACAAAGATTCCTCGCGAAACTGATTCAAACAGACAAATTCGTCTGCAAAAAGCCGATCGTGAAAGACAAAAAAACGCGCTCGCGCTGAGCAAAATTCTGCTTTCACCGATTGCCGGAGAGAT
>JANOEF010000204.1:0-1616 GCA_031413075.1 Acidobacteriota bacterium
GCGACGAGCAACAGTATCGCCGGATTCTGGGGATCCGCTTTTTCATCGGCAGTGCCGCAGAAGCGGTGGCGCTCGGGCTTCGGGGTGGCTTGGTCGTGGTGCCATCGGCGCCCGTTCTCGTCGGCGCCATGGAGGATCCGGCCACTCAGGCGGCATTGCTGGACAACGACCTCGCGATTACAGATAGTGGCTTGATGATTTTGATCTGGTCGTTACTCCGCCGCGAACGCATTCGGCGCGTCTCGGGCCTGGAGTACCTCAAGTTGCTCCTCGCCGAGCCGTCTGTTCGCGCCGCCAGAGCCAGCCTGTGGGTGATGCCGGGTGAAGCTGCGATGGAGAGGAACCTCGCGTGGCTGCGGGCACAGGGACACGACATCAGCCGGGAAGACTGCTACGTCGCACCGAAATATCCCGCGGGCTCGCTCGTGGACCCGGCCTTGCTGGAAATCGTCGAGCGGCGAAAACCCAGGCACATTGTGATGGCGATCGGCGGCGGAGTGCAGGAGCGGCTCGGGCATTACCTCAAGCGGAACACTTCCTGCCACCCCGGAATCCACTGCACGGGCGCTGCGATTGGTTTTCTGAGCGGCGATCAGGTGAACATCCCGGTATGGGCGGACCGCTTTTTTCTGGGCTGGCTCTTCCGATGCGTGCAATCGCCGGGGCTCTTTATTCCACGGTATTGGAAAGCGGCACGCCTGGTGCCGATGATGCTCCGGTGGGGGGCGCGTCTGCCACAGCCAGCGGCTTGATGACTTCTCAATGAGCACCCGGCCCACACCATTCAAATGGCGGAACGTATGCGGTGTCCGCTGCGCCGCGCCTTCCACCCGAGCCACCATCGCGGGAAGGCTTCGCAATCCGGCCACCGTTGTCGGTCTGTTGCTGGTCGCCGCGCTTTCGCGAGTTGAAGCGCAGGAGGTTCCGCGGCCTTCTGTCACCCGGCAGAAGGCCCAGCAGGCGCTGCCGACGGTCGGGAACATGAGGGCCGGGCCGGTGATCCTTCGCGTGGACGCCAATCTCACCACGGAGTTTAATGACAACGTCAACCTCAACCAGACGAACGTGAGTGATGTGATCATCACACCTTCGGTGGGGCTCACTGCGCTATGGCCGATTACCCGGCAGAATACGCTTCGGTTTCGGACATCGATAGGGTACTCGAAGTACATCAATAATCCGGATTTGGATCGCCAAAACTTGGTAATTTCGCCGGACTCTGCGCTCAGTTTCGATATTTATTCGGGAGATTTTCGGTTCAATCTTCACGAGCAATTTTCCTTTCAACAGGAAACCGTCAGCCAGAGTGCCCTGGCTGGTGTTGCTCAACTCCCGCGATTTACGAACACGATTGGCGTATCCGTCCTCTGGGACATGAATGACGTGATTTGGACAATCGGTTTCGACCACTTCGACTTCATCACCGTCGGAGACGCGGCAAACAGCCAAGGTAATCTTGCTCAGAACGTCAGCCAATTGGATCATACGACTGATCAGCTCGCGACGTCGGCATCCTTCAAGCTCAGCTCTGTGGCCATCGGCGGGCTTGAAGTTGTGGGGGTGACTTCAAAGTATCCGGATTCGAGGTCGGCGGATTTCAGCAGCCTCTCGGTAGG
>JANOEF010000205.1:0-3648 GCA_031413075.1 Acidobacteriota bacterium
TCAAGGGTAAAAAATTGGCTTCACTTTGTGATGCTTCGGTTCTGGTTCCTTCAGCCAGAACTTCACGAATCCAAGAGGCACATATTACGATAGGTCACCTCTGGTGCGAGTTTGTCGACCTTAAGTTTTAATAAATGAAATGAGTTTACTTGAAAAGTTTGCCAAGGTCAGGGTTTTAGTGATAGGCGATGTGATGTTAGATCGCTACTGGTGGGGAAGTGCCGAGAGAATCTCACCTGAGGCCCCGGTGCCGGTGGTGCGTTTGACCAAAGAGAGTTTAGTCGCCGGCGGCGCAGCCAATGTAGCGGCAAACGTGATAGGCTTAGGGGCAGAGGTTTTTCTTTTCGGAATTACGGGAGACGATTCGGAAGCTGAGCAACTGACCCAAACTTTGATTAAATCGAAAATTTCCGCTGCCTACTTGCTTAAAATTAAAGATCGTCAGACCACTTTGAAAACTCGAATAATTGCCAATCATCAGCAGGTGGCGAGAATTGATCAAGAAACACTCGGAAATTTATCAAAAGCGGAACAAGAAAATGTCTGGCAATTATTGTTGGAGGTCTTAAAAATCGTTCAAGTTGTGATCGTTTCTGATTACGCAAAAGGCTTTTTAAGCGACAGCCTCCTCTCGCGTCTGATAACCGAAGCGAATCAGGCTCATCTTAAAATTCTAATCGACCCGAAAGGAAAAGACTATTTGAAATATCAGGGAGCAACCTTGATCACCCCAAATAAAATTGAGGCTTTAGAAGCTGCCCAAATTGAAAATTCAAGTCAAACGCCGGTGTTGTCGGCCGGAGATAAATTGCTTAACAAACTTGGTCTGGAAGCCGTTTTGATTACGGAAGGTGAAGCTGGCATGACACTTTTTGAAAAAGGAAACAAACCGCTCCATTTAGCCGCCTTG
Source organism: Acidobacteriota bacterium (assembly GCA_031413075.1). Classification (GTDB taxonomy): domain Bacteria; phylum Acidobacteriota; class Blastocatellia; order Pyrinomonadales; family Pyrinomonadaceae; genus JAIBCC01. The sequence continues at coordinate 911 of JANOEF010000205.1, forward strand.
GCTCGCCATGTTTTTGATGTCACGGGAGCTGGCGATACAGTCATTGCAACTTTAGGGGTCGCCATCGGTGCCGGGATTGAGTTACCGCAAGCCGCGCAAATAGCTAATTTAGCGGCCGGTTTTGTAGTGGAAGAAGTCGGAACGACAATTATTGAAAAGGATAAATTAGTGAACCCTATTTAAAACAGTAAAAGTTTGTATTTTGTATGTCAAAAAAGAATAAAGAAACCGAACAATCTCGGATAAAGTTCGGAAGTGTTAATTGGAAAGGTTTTTATGCGTTTGAAGCATTTGGTGTCAAAGTTGGGATTCGAACTAATGATTTAGGAGTTTTGGAAAGAATTAAAGTTGGATTACCATTTTTATTGCCGATTGATATCCGGGAAATTTCGATGGATGAGGCCGAACATATTTTTTCGGTATATTGGTCAAAGAGCAGTCGTCAATCAAATTTAGTTTATTGCGGAGATCAAGAAGTAGTAAGACAATCATTTAATGATCGAAAAATTGATTTGATTGAATCAAATATTCGATTGACCATTGCAGAATTTGCTGAACATTATGTCTTTATACATGCCGGTGCAATCGCTTATAAGGGGAAAGCCATCATAATTCCGGCTCGCAGTTTTTCCGGCAAAACTACTTTGGTAGCTGAATTTGCTAAACTGGGTTTTGAATATTATTCTGATGAATATGCGGTGCTGGATAAAAATGGTTTAGTTCATCCATTTACCAAAAAACTTTCAATTCGCGGAATAATTGATGATTACACTCAAGTTGATATTCCGGTTGAGGAATTAGGGGGGCGGAAAGGAATCAAACCGATAGAAGTCGGTCTCATTTTGGTCTCAAAATTCACTAAAAAAGGAAGATTTTCACCTGAATTATTAAGTGCCGGAGAGGGAATAATCGAAAGCATTGCTAATTCTGTTTCGATTCGTCAGAATCCGCAGTTTGTTTTGCAAGTGTTGAGCAGAGTGATGAATACTGCAAAAATAGTGAAGACTAATCGAGGTGAGGCCAAAAAATTTATAGGAAAATTTTTGCCATACTTAGATGAGATTGGGTATTGATTTATGGGAGTCACTACGGAATTTAACGAAACAGATTCGGCGCAAAGATATAAACTGATTAATTATAAGGTCCAGGAATATCGAATTGGGAAGGCCTGGAAACGATTTGAGTCTGCCGGATTTAAGCCGATTTTGATAAAAGGTTGGGCTGTTTCTGTTTATTATCCAAAACCTTGGGAACGAGAATTTGTTGATCTTGATCTTATTTTTGCTCCGCATGAATTTGAGGCCGCGGAAAATTTTGTGAAAGGTCAAAGTTTCGAAATACAAGTTGATATTCATTGTGGACCGAGGCATCTTGATTCGCTTTCATTTGAAAAACTATTTGAAAATTCGGTTCTTAAACAATGTGGGGAGACTCCGGTGAGGGTCCTTTCTGAAGAAGATCATTTAAGGGTTTTAAGTATCCATTGGTTAAATGATGGCGGAGCAGATCGCCAGAGACTCTGGGATATTGTCAATACTATCGAAAACCGTTCATCTGATTTTGATTGGGGAAAATGTTTAGGAGTAGTTAATTCAAAAAGAAGGCGGTGGGTGGTTTGTGCAATTGGGATAGCTTATAAATATCTAGGGTTAGAATTAACTAATACTCCTTTAGCCCAAGAGGTTCAGATACTTCCGAAATGGTTAATTCGTTCAATTGAAAAAGAATGGTCCGAAGTTCCACTTATTCCATTACAGGGTTACTGGCATGATAAAAAGGGAATGTGGAAACAAATCAAAAAAAGATTTCCGCCAAATGCGGTGACTGCGACCATTTTGATGGAAGGAGATTTTGATCGTTATCCCAGATTTATTTATCAGTATGCTAATCTGGTAAGTCGTCTATTTCCTTCTTTAAAGAGATTTAAGAGTCTTATTTTCGGTCGGGTGCTTTAGACATCTATGAATATTCTTGCGATTGAAACATCAACGAAATTTGGGAGTATTGCAATTCGGAAAGGAAATGTCGAAAAGACTTTGAGAGGGAATCATGATCAATCAAGATCAGTAGATTTATTAACCAGTATAAAGTCACTGTTGTTTTCACTGAATTTGGTAGTATCGCAATTAGATTTGATAGCGGTTTCTACCGGACCCGGAAGTTTAACCGGACTGAGAGTCGGGATATCGGTGGCGCGGGGGTTGGCTCTTGCTCATCAAATTAATTGTATTGGGGTGGGTATTCTGGAATCGCTGGCCTTTTCTACTCTTAATTATTTAGATGGTCTTGACAGAGAAGTGACAGCAATTGTATCTCCAGTCAGAAATAACTGGTGTTTACAAAAATTTCTGGTCGGTCAAGATAAATTTGAATCGGTGTCTGAAATAAATCTGTACGGTTCAAATGAAATTATAGATTTGATTTCTTATAATTCAAATAATCTTTATGCTGCTGATAGTGAAACCATTCGGACTTTATTATTGCCCTATTTGGGAAACGATAGAAATAATTTAATAAATTGCGGTGATAATTTGTCCAGTTGGATTAGTATTTTAGCTTCAAATAATAGTTTACAAAATCGCGTTGATTCCCAGGTTAGGCCGTATTATTGCTTTTAATTTCTTAGTGAATGAGTTTGAGATAGAAATTCAACCGATGACGGTTTTTGATATTGCGGATTCTCAAAGAATTGCTGAGGAATGTAATCTGGCCTTTTGGAGTGTTGAAGGATTTCGGAC
>JANOEF010000206.1:0-4048 GCA_031413075.1 Acidobacteriota bacterium
AATGGCAAATCTTCTTTGCCCCAAATATGGGACGCGAGATTTCCACTATCAGAATGAGAAGCACATATAATTGTAACAAAGGTCAAATCAAAACCTATCAATTGACCGAAAGTGTAACGCTTCTTGATGAATAGAATTAAAAGTTCAGAGTTACGCCTTGAGGCGTGGAAAATGTTGAATTGATTCAACTGCGAGTTTAACTATTCACGTTGAATCACGCATAAATGCGTAACTCTAGCCGAAAAATTAGGAGTTTATTATGAAATTATCAAACATTATTTTAGGTTTATTTATCTTGGCTTCAATTGTTTTTTTCATTCCGTCAACTGCTTTTTGTCAAACGGAAAAACTGGGCATTGTCCAATATACGCCGCCGAAAGATTGGAAGAAAAACGAAAATGAAAACGTTGTTGTCTTTAGCGAAGTTAATCAAACCAGCGGAGGATTTTGCTTTATCACGCTTTATGGCGCAACCAACGGCACAGGAAATGCCAAAAAGGATTTTGCTAAAGAATGGAAAAATCGGGTTGTCGAACCTTTTGGCGGAGAAGCAAATCCAAAAACTGAAACTGATTCAACCGATGAATGGACGGGAACTTCAGGCGGTTCTGCCGTAGAATTTCAAGGCAATAAATCAGTCGCCTTTTTGACCGTTTTCAGCCGTGACAATTTAACTTTCAGCGTTCTCGGCATTACCAACGATGAAAAATATTTATCGCAATTAGTGGCTTTTGTGAGCGGCATCAAAGAAGACAAAAACGCCAGGATGATAACCAATAATCCGCCTCTCCAATCTGAACAATCAACTCCAACAACCAACGCCAACGCCACCATGCACGCCGGAGAATTAGTCAAAGCCTTTGAAGTCAACGAGGTTCGGGCTAATCAAAATTATCTGGGAAAACGGGTTCGCATTTACGGAGTTGTCAACAGCATAGACATCGAAAAAGACGGACTGATTACTTTGACTTTCAGGAGCACGGTTTCAACCTACAGTGCTGCCCGCTGTTATTTTAATCAATCACAGAGTTCGCGTCTGGCTGCGATAAACGCCAATCAGGAAGTCACAGTTGAGGGAACGGTGAAGGGATTAGGGGGCGGTTTTTATAACACAAAATTCTTTCTCGTCCTGGAAAGCTGCACGGTGCTATAAAGTAACTTACACAAAGGCTAGTGTAAGTGTCCTGTTTTTGAGGGTTTGCTCATCAAAATAAAAAAAACTAATCCGCCAGGTTGATTTCATACAGCGCAAATTTTCCATCGCGATCACTGCTAAAAATTATCTGCGAGCCGCCTTTGGAAAATTTCGGCGTGGTATCAATCGCCAGGTTCCTGGTTAAGCGTAACAATCCGGTTCCGTCCGTCCGCATCAAATAAATTTCAAAATTCCCGTCCGTATTGCTCGTAAAAGCGATCAATTTGCCGTCGGGTGAAATCGTCGGCTGAGTATCTGAACGAGGACGAAAAGTCAGACGTTGTTCCGCCTCACCAGTCTCAACCGGAATCTTGAAAATCTCGAAATTTCCAGTTTTCCCGCCTTCTTTGTCATTGGCAAAAAAGATCTCTCTACCGTCAGGTGACCAAGCGGGTGAAAGGCTCATCCCGGTGTTGTTCGAATAAATCCGACGTTGATTGCCGCCGTCGATCTTCATTGCATATAGTTGATAAATTCCATAATTACCATCGCGGTTGCTCGAAAAAGCGATTTGCATGCCGTCCGGCGAAAAGGTAGGGCTCGTATCTCGCGCCGCATTGTCGGTTAAATTCGTCAAATTGCTTCCATCGGGTGTGATCAGGCAAATTTCGGTATTGGTACCAATGCGATTTTGAAAGGCAATCCGAGTCCCATCGGGTGAGAAAACGGGTGCAATATCAGCGTTGGCGGTTTTAAGCAAAACCCGGTTTTGTTTGGTTTCCACATCGAAAACGCGCAGTTCACCGCTTTTGTTTTCGGTGTCGGCCTGATAGGCGATCCGTTGACCGTCGGGGGAAACGGAAGGAAATTGTAGATTACTTTTTTCATCTGCCAAAACAAGGCGGGGGCGAAAAACTTCTGCGCTGATGATGAAAATATCGTCGTTGCCCTCGCGGTCAGAGGTAAAAGCGATTTTTGTTCCGTCGGGCGACCAGCATCCGGGTTCGACCGATTCGTTGGTTGGCCAATCCGTCAACCGCCGAATATTGTTGCCGTCGGAGTTCATCAAATAAACATCCGAATCTTCACTCTCGCGGTCTGATGGAAAGGCGATGGTCGTCCCATCGGGTGAAAAAACCGGATGGCTGTCCCAGGCGGGATGATTGGTCAACCGACGGACATCGCTGCCGTCCGTGTTTTGAACATAAATTTCGGCGTTTCCGTCGCGTAAGCTTGCAAAAACAACCTGTTTGCCGTCCGGCGAAAACGATGGATCGGCATCAAACGCCGGACTATTGGTAATGTTTTCGCTTTTTCCCGTTTCGAGCGAATACATGAAAATATCCGAGTCTTGGTCACTCACCTTCTTTTGAAAAACAATTTTTAAGTTGTCGGGCGACCAGGCGAAATTCCCCCCGAAAAATGGCAAAGTAATTTCATTGGTGCCGTCGGCGCCGGCTAGATAAAACGCCGAATTATCGCCGCGTTTCGCAAAAATGACTTTTGTTCCGTCAGGCGACCAAACACCATAATTCAGATTCTGAAAATCTTCGGTCTTAGATTGATTCGTGCCGTCCGGGTTCATCACTACTGATTCCAACTGCTTGCCGTTTCCTTTTCGTAAAAAGCGAATTCGCCCGTCTTTTGTCCACGACGGGTGATTTTCGTCGCTCGGATTATTCGTTAGGCGTATCGCACTGCTTGTAGTTTGAACAACAGATATCTGACGTTTCCAAAAGTAAATTCCAAAAACTGAAATTATCACCATTGCTAACACACCAAACGCGAAGAGCGGTTTCCGGCCGCCTTTTTTTGCATTCAGCCTGGCAATTTTTTCGACTTTTTTTTCAGCCAGACCGATTTCTTGCAAAATCCTTTGAAAACGTGGATTTTGGCTCAAAAATTCAAATTCCTTGTCAAACTTCATCCAGGTTAGATTCGGGTCGCGCTCTTCAAATGCGGTTTCTAACCAAAAAATCGTCCTTTCTTCATTTCCCGAGGCGCCATAAACGGAGGCAATATTGCAGCTGCTGATATATTTTTCAGCCTTCAATTGGAGCAGCTTGTTCAAGGTTTCCTGAACCCCCGAACTGTTTTCGATGGCCGCTTGCAAGATGCCTTGGAGCGAAAGTGTTAAAGAGTTTTCCTGGGCCAATCTGACGGCTTTTTGACAATGGAATTCGGCTTCATCCAACTGACCGCTATCAAGATAGGAAAAAGCCAGATGGTAATGGGCGGGATAAAAATCGGAGAAGGATTTGAGCGTTTCCCGGTGAAGTCGGATCGAGGCATCGGTTTCGCCAAAATAACGCAAAACCTCGGCCAACCAAACCGTGTTTATCGGTGCAGACGGGTCAAGTTCCCGGGCTTTTGTCAGCGCAGCTATGGCTTCGCCGATTCTTTCGACCCGACATAAATAAACTCCAAGCAATTCGTAAGCCGCCGGATAATTCGGGTTTAGTTTGATCGCGTGGCGAAAGGAAACTTCCGCCCCGGACCAATTCCAATCGTAATGCAAAATGGCGAGACCAAAGGCGGTGTGGGCCTCAGCCAAAGTTTCGTCAATTTCCAGGGCTTTGAGGGCATATGCTTTGGCTTTCGGGAAACAATCGTGCGGCCGGAACCCATCATAAAGGGGAAGCTGCGTATAAATATCCGCCAATCCGGCGTAAGCCAGCGCGTACATCGGGTCAATGGCAATTGCCTTTTGGAAACATTCGAGAGCTGAGTCGTACCCGTCGGTGGTGCGTTTGTTCCAAAAATATCGGCCTTTGAGGTATTCCTGAAAAGCCTCGACATTTTCCGTGTCCCGTTTCTTGAGTTTGTTTTGGGTCTCGTCGCTTAACTTTTTCTCGGAGCCCGGTCCAAGGGCAGGATCCTCAGCTGAGTCAATGCGCAGCGTTCGCTCGATGG
>JANOEF010000207.1:0-2022 GCA_031413075.1 Acidobacteriota bacterium
CGTCGTTGACGGTGCCTGCGAGTGAGTAGTGTTCCGACGTGAGTCGAACATTCAGGTTTTGTCAACGTTCGACAAAACACAGAGCTCCATTTATACTGAGTTATTCTGAAGAGCTGGTAAGTAAAGAGGATGCTCTAAAGCGAGAGAAGCAGATCAAAAGTTACGAAGGGGGTGAAGCTTTCAAGTATGTATCTATACTATTTGATAATTTTCGAGTTAAAGTGAAAATCTTAGATTATAGTTATTTCCATTCTGTAATTCGAGGTAATTTATCATGTGTAAATGGCTCCAAAACAGGACGAACGTTTTTCCAGCTTCTGACTATTGACCTTGAATGATCTATAAATTTTGCCGTTAAACATGATTTTATAGCTGATGGATCATAAGCTTGCTCTGAGATTTTTTGAAATCCAAGCTCAACTTCTTTTACGATCGATACTAATTGCATGGCAGAATAATGCCTGATCCTGGGTGTTTGATTAGAAATTTTCATGGTGGATTTAGGTTTTAGACGTTTTTGGTTAAATAGCATTAAAAGTCAACCATCCGCATGAAATTCAAAAAAGGAAAAAGCTATGCAAGTGGTCTAACATGTTATGCAATAGGGACGAAAATAAATTCACCCAGGCGCATTTGGCAACCTGAATGAAGCCTGCTGTTTTAATTACTTTTCTGTCCATGGCCAGTCAAGTCAAGATACCTATCATTCACGCAATCAAAGCTTATTACCACACCTTGTCTTCTTTTAGTCTTGCTATTGTTTTTGCCAGGATCAATTATTATGCTGTTTGCCTTATAGGTAGAAACAAAATCCGGATTGGCAGCCTTGAACCACTGTTAGGGAGATCAAATCTTCAGTAAGAATGTTTCTATGTTAAAAGATGGGTTCTGATATAGACGAGCGGTTGAGACTACTTTGTTTAATAATTGTTTGAGGGTATTAAAATCACTCGGCTTTTTAATATACACATTTGCTCCGTTGCTAAATGTTTCGTCAATATCATATTTGGATGCTGAGGTAGAATAAATGGCAATTGAGATTTCTTTGAATTTCTCGTTACTTCTTATTTCTTTCAAATATTCTAACCCATTTTTACGGGGCATATTAAGGTCGAGAAAAATAAGATGGGGTAAAGTGGCATCTTTTTTTGTAAGATAGTCCATTAATTGTATACCATTATTCACCGTATGAACAATACAGTTTATTTTCAATTCTTCTAAAGCTTCTTTGAATAGAAGGCGATCATTTTCATCATCATCCGCAAGAAGAATTTTTAAAGATGCGCTTTCCATCGGCGGTTATTTGTTTTGGCTGGCGGGAATATAAATATCAAATGTTGTTCCTTTGTTTAATTTGCTTGTGGCAGTAACTATACCATTGTGGTTGTCCACAATTTTTTTTACAATGGCAAGACCGATACCTGTACCAGGATATTCTTCTTTGCCGTGAAGTTTTTGAAATACTTCAAATACTTTTTCACTGAATTCCTTTTCAAACCCGATACCGTTGTCTGTAACTGCTATATGGCAGTATTTTTTGTCGGCAGAAAATTGGTGATTTTTTATCTGACTTCCTTCAACAATGCTGCTTTTTATTATTATGTGTGGAGGATGATTTGGTTTTGAAAATTTGAGAGCATTGCCGATCAGGTTTTGCATCAGTTGATGAAATTGAAACACAATGATGTTTGCCGGGCATAGTTCGGTGGCTTCAATGGTTGCATGTTTCACTTCAATGGTTTCCTTAAGTTCTATTTTTACTTTTTCAATAATACTATTAAGGTCGGTGATTTCAAATTTTCTTTCTGCCGTAGTTAAACCAGAAAACGTGAGCAGGTCCTCGATCAGCGTTTGCATACGAATGGCTGAATCCTGTATAATATGGAAATAGTTTTTGCCATTGTCAGATAAATTTTTATTTTCCTTTTCAAGTATTCTGCCTGCAAAGATTTGTATTTTTCTTAGCGGTTCTTGTAAGTCATGGCTTGATACGTAGGCGAAGGACTCCAGCTCCTTATTCAT
>JANOEF010000208.1:0-15857 GCA_031413075.1 Acidobacteriota bacterium
GATTTGCCCGCGAATGAACGCGAAAAAACGCGAATAAAACCCAATTTTTCAATGAATTGAATCTGTGTTCAACAAATCTTAAAAAACATTCGCGCCGATTCGCGTGATTCGCGGGCAATTTCTTATTTCCAATAATCTCTAATGGACAATGGACAATGCAGAAAACCCCAAAACCAAAGCGACTGAACTATTTGCACACTTTTCTTTATTTTCAAGAGGTCGCAAATCTTTTGCTTACCAGCTTTGAATAGATCAAAATTTATTAATTGTAAGCTGGCTCACAATTTACCAACCGACCCGATCAACGAATCATTAGCTAAAATTTCGAAGGAAATTGCTCAATGTTAGAGATAACTCAAATGAACCGCCAGTTCCGCACCTGAACACATCGCTTCCTTGACTTTTATATTTCCAAACACACATTTTCCGAAAAAAAAGAAGTCCGATTTTGTTTAATTTACCTTACGCTTTTCGCTTTTTTTGCATTTCCTAGTATAATCTCAAGGTTTGTTAGCAAAATAAGCCAAAGGCAACCCTAAACTAAGCGACCGAATCAAAGTTTGCGTAACCCGCAAATAAACTGGCTTAGTTTGAATTAGTAAAAAATTTGGAGATTTTTTTTGAATCTGTAGTTTAGATGTGGTTGTGGCTTTTGGCTTCTTAAAATCCGGCAAGCAATTATAAGGAAACAGCTTTTATGCAAATTTTTCGTACTTTCGGACTCGTTTTAATAAGTTTTATTTTCGTTTTTTCGATTGAAGCAAAAGTCAATGATGACGCGAAAACCAGTCCCAAAACCGAAACCAGGACCCAACAAAGATTAGTTGAAAATGTTGATATTCAAGGCAACCGCCGATACCGGGATGAAGATTTGATTTATTATGTTAAAACCCGTCAAGGCGATGTTTTCAATCCGCAACAGCTTGAGCGAGATTTAAAAGACCTACTTTCGCTTAATTTCTTTGACAAAACTAAAACCCGCGTTTTAACCGAAGACGGACCACGCGGCGGAGTCAATGTCATCTTTGAGGTTAAAGAACTTCCGATTATCCGTGATTTGCAGTTCGAAGGCGCCAAAGCCATTCAGGAATCCGACATTTTAAAGGCTTTTCGTGAACAACGGGTGGGAATTTCAAAAGAAGCTATTTTTAATCCTCCCAATATTCAGAAAGCCAGTCGGGTCATCCGCGAACTATTGGCTTCAAAAGGTTTTCCGAACGCCAAAGTTGACATTAAACGTGAAGAAGTTTCGGCCACTTCGGTCGCTTTGACTTTTGTGGTTGAGCAAGGTAACAAATCAAGAATTATTGAAATTGACTTTGAAGGCAACGAAGTTTTCAAGGACGGTGAACTGCGCGGAGCGATGGAACTGGTCAAAAAATCCGGACTCATTTCTCGCTTTAAGGGTCAGGATATTTTAGACCTGCGCAAACTAGAATACGATTTGCAAAAGAACGTCATGGAATATATGCGTTCAAAAGGCTATTTTCAAGCCCGGATCGGTGAGCCCGAAGTGGTCGGACTTGGCTATAAACGAACCGGATTTGTTCCATTTTTGCCTTTGCCCTTAATTTCTTCGAAAGATGATACTTTGAAAATTATTGTGCCCATCACGGAAGGCAAAATCTTTCGGGTTGGCGAATTAAAAGTTGAAGGAAATTCGATCTTTTCGGAACAACAAATCCTTGGGTATGTCGGATTACAAAAAGGCGAGATCGCTGATGGCAAACGGCTTCGGGCAGCCCTCTACGAAGATTTGAAAAAGATTTACGGGGCGCAAGGCTTTGTCCTTTACGATGCCGAACTCGACCCTGAATACAAAGATAATCCGGCCAATCCGAAAGAAGGGATCATTGATGTCAAAATTTCGATCGATGAAGGCAAACAGTTCCGCTTGCGCCGTTTGGAATTTACCGGCAACACCTTTACCCGGGATCGCGTCTTACGTCGCGAAATGCTTATCAATGAAGGCGATATTTACAACCAAATCGGAATGGAACGGTCGGTATTACGGCTTAATCAATCCGGATATTTTGACCCGATTGACAAAGATAAAGATGTCGAAATTCGTACCGATGAAGAACAGGGAGATGTAGATTTAGTTCTCAAAGTTAAAGAAAAAGGACGGCAGCAAATTCAGTTCAACGGCGGAATTTCAGGTGTTGGCGGTTCGTTCTTCGGTCTTGAATATTCGACAAATAACCTTTTGGGCCGAGGGGAAACGGTGTCCCTCAGTTTGGGTCTGGGAAATCGTTCCAGTAATTTTCAGTTTTCTTTTCAGGAGCCGTATTTCCGCGATCGTCCGATTACCGTCGGTTTTTCGCTTTTCGGCTCAAGAGCCAAATTTTTCGGACAGGGTACATTTTTGTCAGAAAACCTGGATGCGGTTGTCGGAGCGTTGAGTCAGAATGGCGCAGTGCTGACGGATGATTCGAATCTTTTTACCCAGACCACATATGGAGCGTCGGTGTTCGCCACGGCTCCGCTCTCAGAACTGTTTTTCAAAAAGAATCAATGGACACAATTTTCGAGAGTCGGATTAACCTATCAATATTCAGCTACCAGAATCATTGACCCGGAGGTCAACAGTGGTAACGACCCGACTAAATTTATCCCGATTATTTTTGCCCAGCCTAACATCACCACCAGCCGTGTCACCGGCAGTTTTGTGTATGACACCCGGCAACCCTCGTCAAACGGGATTGATATGTTGCGGGGCAAACAGTTGGCCGTAAATTTGGCTTTTTCGGGATTAGGCGGTGATGTCAGAAGCTATCAGCCGAGCGTCAGCTATATGCATTTCATGCCGGTTCGGCGCACCCGTTCTGAAAATCCTGAGGTGTTTGGCTTTAGAATTCTGGCCGGGACTATCGGCAGTTTTGCCACCACGGACAAAATTCGCAACGCCAATTCGTTATCCTTTATTAACGGGGTTCCGCTGTACGAGCGATATTTCTTAGGTAGTGAAAATGATATTCGCGGTTATAACAGCCGCTCAATCGGCCCGCTGGCGAATGTTGACAGCTATCTGGTAACCAGAAATGTGACGATTGCGACCAGTCCTACCGGAACCCCGGTGGCCGACACCGGACTGTTAACAGATGCGGCTCGGGCCTCTTTAGTTAGTGCCGGAACTTTAACCGATCCGGCCGGGACAAACCCGCTTTTGACCAATCGCTATCCGCAAACCATTGGTGGTGACACCCAGATTTTAGGTAATTTTGAGTATCGGATTCCAATTTTTGGCCCGGTGGTTCTGGCCGCTTTTGCCGATATTGGAACAGTTTTTAACCGACAAAAAGGCGGAGTTCAGCAGATTAACAGTAATTTCTTGCCCGATCAGCCGTTTTTAGGCAACGGCTCGATTGGTTCGGCGCTTTATAGCCAGAAGTTTTTGGATAATGACTTTTTCATGCAAACTCCGCTTTTCGGCACACCATTGCTCTCAACCGGCGGTTTCGTAGTCAAAAATGATGGTAATTTAATTTCGAAAACCAATTATATCAATACTTACTGCACCACCGACGCCGCTACCACAGTAGTCACTTGCCCCACAGATTTGCCGACCGGATTTAGAGAGGTCTATCTCCGCGGAGAAGCCCAAACTGCTCAATTGATTAATGTCAAAGACAGTTTATACTCAAGTATTAAAAACTACGCAGCCAGCGTCGGGCTTGAATTACGAGTCCAGGTGCCGGTGGTTAACGTGCCGTTCAGGTTAATTTATTACTACAACCCGAATGTCAGAACTTTTCCAATCAATGGACAGGAGTTCCCGCTCAGTAAAAAGAGCGGCTGGAGATTTACCGTCGGTCGAACTTTCTAATTTTTTTTGAAAGTAACAGACAACAGTTTTGAAAATTTTAGTTTCAAATGGTAGCGTCAATATCAACAATAATTTTGACAAAACCTTTTTTACAAGTTTAAGGAGTATTAGAAGATAATGAAAATGATTCGTTTATTTGCCGTTAGTTTGTTTGTAACGGTTCTGTTTACCATGTCGGCAATTGCCCAACCAGCCGCCCCGTCCAAGATCGCAGTGATTAACACCTTCGCTTTTGGTGATGAAAAAGCGGGCATCAATAAATATGTCGGCGCAGTCAAAACGATTAACGCCGAATTTGCGCCAGTCCAAACCGAATTAGAAACTTTGAGCACCAAGCTCAATACTTTGGCGAAGGAAATTCAAACTTTGCGTGACCAGGCAGCAGGCGGAAAAGTGCCGATTGATGAAAAAGCAGCCCAAACCAAAGTTGATGAGGCCGAAAAGTTACAACGCGACATCAAATTTAAACAAGAAGATGCAAAAGCGCGTTTAGAGCGTCGGCAACAAGCAGTGATGGGACATGTCATGCAGGACATCGGCAAAGCATTACAAGAATTTGCCAAACAAAAAGGGTTCACAGTTATTTTTGACATTGCCAAAGATGAGCAGGGTTTTCTACTCGCCATCGGTGATGAAAAAGCTGATGTGACCAAGGACTTCATCGTCTTTTACAACGCCCGTCCGGCAGGCACCGCCGCCACCGCCACGCCTAAGTAACTTAGTTTTGCAGTCGGAAAGGCATCAAAAAGTGTTGGTGTCTTTCCTTATTTTGACTAATGAAAAACTTCTCTGCTTTATTATTGAGTTGGACGATGATGACGTGCTGCGTGACAATCTCGATGGCTCAAACTGCGCCCATCAAAATTGTCATCATTGACAGCAATATTTTTAGTGACAGCAAGACCGGAATTACTAAATACACCAATATTTTTACTCAGCTCGAAACGGAATTAAAACCGCGTCAGGTTGAGTTGCAGAACCTCTCGATCAAATTACAAAACCTGCAAAAAGAAACTCAGCAGTTGCAGGACGAGTATCAAAAAAATCCGAATAGCCCGCTTAGACCGGCTCAAATTCAGTCCAAATTAGACGAAATTGACCGCATCAAACGAGAGGGAGTCTTCAAACAAGAAGAATTTAATACTTTGGCTCAGCGTCGCCGGCAACAATTGCTGACTCCGATGGTCAAAGACATTTCGCTTGGCTTACAGGAATTTGCTAAACTGAAGGGGTATTCACTCATTTTCGATTTGGCCAAGGATCAAAATGGTTTTTTAGTCACCATCGGCGACTTCAAACTTGATGTTACCAAAGATTTTATTGCTTTTTATAACGCGCGCCCAACCCCGCCGGCAACCGCCCCCCCTAAATAATTAGATTTAAATTAAGGAGTATCCAACAAATGAATCGTTTTCGTTTTATTACTGTATTTTTATTTATCCAAACCATTCTGGCATTCTCGGCTTTAGCCCAGGTTCCGGTCGCTCCGGTCAAAATCGGTTTTATTGATTCAGCCGCTTTTTATGAGGACAAAATTGGAATCACCAAATTGGTTAATGCCAGCAAACAGTTAAATAACGATTTTGCGACCCGGCTCAAAGAGCTGGAAGATGGCGGAGTCCGGCTGCAGGCTCTCACCAAAGAACTTGAAACCATGCAGACTCTGCCGCAAGCCCAGTTCAATCAAGCTGCATTTAATACCAAGCGTGAAGATGGGGAACGGCTTCAACGCGAACTGACCTACAAAAAAACTGGATTAGAAAGCGATATTGCCAAGCGCCGTGATGTTCTGGTGCGCCCGATAAGTCAGGACATCGGCAAAGCAATTGACGAATTTGCCAAGAAAAATGGATATGGTTTGATTTTAGACATTGGTAAATTTGCCGAAGCCGGGGCGGTACTTTTTTTTGCTGAAGCGGCTGATGAGACCAAAAACTTCATCACTTTTTATAATGCCCGTCCAACCCCGGCCGCCACGTCTCCTAAATAAATTCCAAAAACATTTTCAATCAGAAGTCAGTTTGAGTTGTTCCGACTGGCTTCTGATTTCTTTTATTTGTAGTATTCTAGTTGTTTATGAGCATATATGACATCGGGCAGATCCAGGAAATTCTGCCGCACCGCTATCCCTTTTTACTGGTTGATAAAATCATCGAACTGGAACCGAAAATCAGAATCGTCGGCGTCAAACAAGTGACGATGAACGAGTATTTTTTTCAGGGTCATTTTCCGGGCGTCCCCGTCATGCCGGGGGTTTTGCAAATCGAAGCTCTCGCCCAGGTCGGGGCAATTTTGGCTTTGCGCGAGTTTGCCGACCGGGCCGCAAAAATCCCTCTTTTTACCGGCATTGACAAAGCCCGTTTTCGCAAAGCCGTCGTTCCCGGTGACACGTTGATTTTAGAAGTCACGGCCTTACGGATCGGAAGTAAAGTGCAAAAAATGTGGGGCGAAGCCAAAGTCAACGGCGAAATAACGGCAGAGGCAGAAATTATGTCGTTGATTGGGGATCGAAAATGACGTTTATTCATCCGACTGCCATTGTCAGTCCAGAGGCCAAACTTGGGACAAATTGCCATATTGGCCCGTTTTCAACTATCGGTGATAAGGTTACACTCGGTCACAACGTCCATCTCGAATCGCATGTAGTGGTTGACGGTCAAACCTTTATTGATGATGAAACAAAAGTTTTTCCTTTTGTTTCTATCGGGTTAGCTCCTCAGGACTTGAAATACGGTGGAGAGATCACTGAAACCCATATCGGAAAGCGTAATCAACTCCGTGAATTTGTGACCATTCATCGCGGAACGACCAATGGCGGCGGCTTGACCAAAATCGGTGATGATAATTTGCTGATGGCCCAGGTGCATGTCGCCCACGACTGCCAGCTCGGAAACGAAATCATCATGGCCAACGCCGCGACACTGGCCGGTCATGTCACCATTTACGATAAAGCCAGTGTTGGAGCCTATTCGGGGGTTCATCAATTTTGCCGGGTCGGGCGTGAAGCCTTTGTCGGCGGTTATTCGGTAGTGGTCAAAGATGCTCTACCATTCGCTATTTCACAGGGAAATCATGCTAAATGTTATGGTTTGAACCGGGTCGGAATGAAACGCAAGGGTTATCCGAAGGAGACCATTGAAAAGCTTCATCACGCTTATCACCTTTTACTTTCATCAAAATTAAACACATCGCAAGCGGTTGAGAGAATTCGAGCAGATATTTCCGATTGTGCGGAAGTTGATTATTTAGTTGAGTTTATTGAGTCTTCAACACGGGGAGTGGTGAAATAATTTTGCTATCCGCGAAAGTGTAGTAAAATTAAGGTGCAAAAGGAGGATCAAGCCTTGTTCGTTAGTTCAATCGAAATTAAAAATCTACGCTGTTTTCGTGAAACGACACTTGAGTTTCAGTATCCTGAACGCGCCCAAAAAACCGAAGTCGCTTTTCCAAACATCAACCTTTTACTTGGCAATAATGGTTCGGGAAAATCCACAATCTTGAGAGCAATCGCCCTTGCCACACTTGCGCCGGTCATTTCAAAGAGTTCCGGTTTAGTTCTTAACCGAGAAATTCGGCAAACATCTGCCAATGATAAATCCATCGCGCAAGCAAGTGTTTCTGCTAAAGTTTTATTGCATCCGCAGGATTATTCGTCCATCACTAAGCCCAAAAACATTGAAATGACTGCACATATTCAGCGTTGGGGCGATCTTGAGGAACTTGAACCGTTAAATAAAGACCAAAAATTGTTGGGAGGGATGTTTGATGATAAATCTCCGGCATTTTTAGTGCTTGGTTACGGGACGACCCGTCGCGTTGAGGAAATTACCAGATTTAATATCAGCGAGCAAGAAAAGATTCGTCGCTTACGGTATCGTCGTGTCACCAGTTTATTTGAAGCAAATTTTGGCTTAATTCCGTTGGCAACCTGGCTACCTGAAATGAAATCGCAAAATAAAGGTCGTTATACGCAAGTTATTCATTTAATTGATAAACTTTTGCCTGATGACATCAGTTTTGCCGGAAAGTTTGAGAATAATGAATTTTGGCTTGATTTTCGTGGGACGGAAATTCCACTTTCGGCTTTGTCGGATGGCTATCGAAACTTTCTCGGTTGGATTGCCGATATGCTCTATCACGTTTGTCTGGGTTGTCCAAAAAGTGTCAAATTGGTAGAAAATCGCGGTGTCGTTTTGGTTGATGAAATTGATTTATTGCTTCATCCCGAATGGCAACGCACCGTTATTCAAACGCTTTCCAAAGTTTTGCCGAATTTGCAGTTTATTTTTACAACGCATAGCCCGATTGTTGCCGGTTCGGTGCAACGCGAAAATATTTATGTGATGGAAAGTGATTATGACGGGTCAGCGGTTGCGCGGCAATATGACGAGAGAATTTACGGGTTAAATGCGGAACAAATTTTACTTAGCTCATATTTTGGGTTAAGCACCAGTCGTTCAGAAAGTTTTGTCGAAAATGAACTGCGTCCGCTTTCAAAAAAAGCAATGCGCGGCGATCATCAGGCAACGCTTCAATTTATGGATAAAATTACTAATCCTCTCAGCCAAACCGCAGAATCAAGGGGAATTGAGGAAAATCCGGCAAATCAAAAAGTTAATCAGGCGCAGTTTTCTAAATTACTAGAAGTTTACGGCACGCAAAAAACGAAGGAAACTTCATCGCCAGTCAAACAGAAACCAACGACAACGCCCAAAACTTTGAAAGGAAAATAGGAATTTGAAATGATTCGGTATCATTTGCTGACAGATAATGACCTTGCTAATCTCGCAACTTTGGCGGATATTCAATCTGCTGAAAGGTTAGAACTAGAAACCCGAATCACCAAAATCAATAAAAATTGGCTGACTGATGCAACAGCAAGAACAGCGCATTTTAGCACCGAAAAAGTCTATTCAGAAACAAAATATAAGCCGAATTGGAGCAAAATCAAACGGGCTTATATGAAAATTCAAGCCAGCAAATGCGCCTATTGTGAGATAAAACTTGAAGACGGAGTTATTCAGCACGATGTCGAGCATTTTCGCCCCAAAAGTAATGTTAAAAATTGGCTCAACGAAAAAAGAAAGACTCGCTTAAAAAACGAAGGCTTCGACATAAATCTTCCGCTTGGTGGGGCATCGAAAGGCTATTACTTGCTGCCCTACAACATTTTTAATTACATTACGGCTTGTAAAGTCTGTAATTCAAATTTGAAAAGTGATTATTTTCCGATAAAAAATCAACGCCAAACGCCATCGGATGACTTCAATCTTTTATTTACCGAAGAGCCGTATTTACCCTATCCACTTGGACATTTTGACCAAGATGCACCCGAAGATTTAATTTCATTTAACGGTCACATTGCCGCTATTAACCCAATTCAGACTGATCAACAAAAAATTAGTCGAGCCATTGTAACTATTGTCTTTTTTGAACTAAACCTTCGTCCGTATCTCTTAAAACAGCGGAGCGAAGTAGTCAAAAAAATCTTTGAAGCCTTTAATGATAAGTTCACTCATCCAGATTTAAAGCGTCGAAAAAAGGCGGACAAAGACCTAATTCGATGGCAAAAACCAACCAGCGAACATACCAATTGCGCCAGAAGTTTTTACAAACTTTGCGAGTCGGATTTGCCAAAGGCGTTTGAATATTACGAAAAGGCTTGTCAATGTATTGAAGATATTGAAAAAACTGAAGAAACATAATTTCCACATCAAAAAAACATCGTGATAAATCCTAAAACAAATTTTGGCTTGATTGCCGGAAATGGCAACTTCCCTTTCCTGGTGGTTACAGGAGCAAAAAAATCCGGGCAAAAATTGGTGGTAGCCGCCATTCGCGAAGAAACCGATAAACGCATCGAAGAAGTTGCCGATAAAGTCATTTGGGTCGGCATCGGGCAGCTCGGCAAAATGATTAAGTTTTTCAAATCCGAAGGCGTCGAAAAAGTCGTAATGGCCGGTCAAGTCAAGCACATTCAAATATTTACGACTAGCGCATTTCCCGATTGGCGAATGGCAAAAATGCTCTACAATTTACCCCGCCGTAATACCGATTCGCTGATTGGCGGAATTGCTGATGAACTTGCCAAAGACGGAATTGAACTAATTGACTCGACTTATTTCATCCAAGACCAACTTGCCCACGAAGGCGTTTTATCGAAACGAAAACCGACTGATGACGAACAAGGAAACATCCAATACGGCTTGCATATTGCCAATGAAATTGCGCGGCTTGATTTGGGACAAACGATTGTCGTGCGGGCAAAAGCGTGTGTCGCAATCGAGGCAATGGAGGGAACGGACGCGACCATCAAGCGGGCGGGCGAACTGGCGAAAGGAAAATTAACCGTTGTCAAAGTCGCTAAACCTAACCAGGATATGCGTTTTGATGTTCCGGTCGTTGGTGTGCCGACTATCCAAACGATGATTGAGTCCGGCGCAACCTGCCTTTCTGTCACCGCCAAAAAAACTCTGATTTTTGACCGTGAAGAGCTGCTTGATTTGGCTAATCGAAACAAAATTTGCGTAGTCGCCGTCAAGACTGAAACCTCTTAAAGAGAGATTTTTTTCCAAGTTGAATTTTGGCTTAACTTTGGCGGGCGCAAGCAACCCTTCCTGACCTGTTATCTTTTTAATCAGGTCTTTTTTCCTTTATCTTGAGTCAAGATGAAGTTTTATACTTCAAGTTAATCATAATTTCAGGTCTGGAAGGGTTGCTTGCGCCCGCTGTTGCTTGCCAGTTTCAAACTTTAGAAAAAAAACAATCCCCATTCAACTGAAACCATTTTGACTTAATTTGCGTAAAAAGGTTAAATTAAAGCATTTTGCTTTCCCAATATTTCGGAGAAAATTAATGAAAAAAAATCTACTTGTCTTATTTTTAATGGTGACGTTTGTTTTATCGTCAGCGGCGCAAACGGTTACGAAAAAAGGTTCGCCCGCGATGAAGGCAACCACCGCAATTTCCGCTGAACAATTAAAGGATTTCCTTTATTTTATTGCCGATGACGCAATGCAGGGGCGCGATACCCCTTCTGCCGGATTAGACGTGGCGGCAAACTTTATCGCCTACAATTTAAAAAAATGGGGCGTTAAACCCGCCGGAGATAGCGGCTCGTATTTCCAAAGAATGTGGGTCGTGCGAAAGGTTGCTGATACCGCCGCCGCTAGTACTGAGGTCAACGGCCAAAAACTCGTCTATGGCGAAGATTATTATGTCGATACCAATTCAGGAACAGCATCTGCTCCGTTAGTTTTTGGCGGAACCGGTTGGTTTCATAAAGCAAAAGGGGTTGACGGGCTTGCTGGAGTTGATGTCAAAGGTAAAATTGTAGTTATTTACAACGAAACTAATTTGCCGAAAGGCTTAACTTTCCAAGATTTTGGCGGAAAATTAGGCGAAGATTTTGCCGATCCGCCGACTTACGCCAAAATGAAAGGCGCAGTTGGACTGATTGTGGTTGCCAATCAGAGAACGCAAAGTAATTGGGCAGCTTCACGCCGACAACGTGAACGTGGCGGACCAGCCATCGAGAAGTTAAATGACGATCAGGGTGGTGGAACAGTTCCAACCATTTACATCTCGCAAAAAACAGCAAACTCATTATTTGAAGGCGAACAAGCCAATCCGCTGACTACTGCTGATTTGAAAGGCTTTGAAATGAAAGGCGGAAAAATAGCGAAAATAACCGCTTCAGGCAAAATTGAAAGAGTTCCGACGCAAAATGTGGTCGGAATGATTGAAGGTTCTGATCCAGTTTTGAAGAGTGAATACATCGTCAACAGCGCACATTACGACCACGTTGGCACAAACCCGAATGCACAGGGCGAAGATAAAATTTTCAACGGCGCGGATGATGACGGTTCGGGCACAGTTGCGATTCTGGGAATGGCAGAGGCATTAGCAAAATCCCAGAAAAAACCGAAGCGTTCAATCATCTTTTTATGGGTAGCGGGTGAAGAAAAAGGATTGCTCGGTAGCGAGTATTTTGCCAAATTCCCGACTGTTCCACTAAAAAATATTGTTACCAATATCAATATTGATATGATTGGGCGCAGTCGCAAAGCAGATAACGCCGACCCACGTGACAAAGATTTGTCGGGCGAAAACGGAATTTTTGTAATCGGCTCAAATATGATGAGTTCTACGCTCGGCAATGTCACTCATTCCGTCAATAAGGCGTATTTGAATATGACATATGACCTCAAATACGATGATCCGAAAGACACAAATCGTTTCTTTTTCCGGAGCGACCATTTCAATTTTGCTGTCAACGGCGTTCCGGCGGTCTTTTTCTTTAACGGAGTTCATCGCGACTATCACGGAGCGGGCGACCATCCCGACAAAATTGATTATGTCCGAATGGAAAAACTCACCCGGACAATATTTTTGACAATGTGGGAATTGGGTGACTTAAAAGAGCGTCCAAAAGTGGATAAACAATTGCCGCCGGAACTGACACAAAGGTAAAAAGCGAAATAAACAAAAAAGGCAAAGGTCAACATTCAAACTTTTGCCTTTTAACTTGAATCATCCGATAGGCTTCCGACTTACTGAGCCCGAACTCTTTAGCCACTTTTTTAAGGGCAATTTTGCGGTCAAACTCCTTTTCAAGTTCAGTCAATCTATCAAAAATTGACTTTTGATTTTCGATGGTCGAGATTTGGCTGTTAATTTCCGTCGAACTAACCAACAACACGATCTCGCCTTTGAGTTGTAATTTTCTTTCAACCAAATCCGCTAACTCTCCGCGAATAAGTTCTTCGTGTATTTTAGTCAATTCTCGGACGACTGCAGCTTCGCGATTACCCAAGACTTCCAAACAATCAATCAGACTTTTCGCAATTCGATGCGGGGTTTCGTAAAAGCAAAGCGTCGCCGGAATATTTTTGACCTCCTCCAGACGTTTTCGCCGGTCTCCTGTTTTAGAAGGCAAAAAACCGCCGAAAAAAATTGAAGCGGTCGGTAAGCCCGAGACTATTAGTGCATTTACAAAGGCTACCGCGCCCGGAATCGAGATAACTTTGGCGCCGATTTCGTGAGCTTTTTGGACAAGCCGAAAACTCGGATCGCAAATGGCCGGCGTTCCGGCATCCGAAACAATCGCAATGTTTTTTCCTTCGTCCAGAAATTTAGTCAGGGTTTCGGCTCTTTCTGTCTCGTTATGTTCGTGATAACTGATCACTTTGTTTGAGATTTGATAATGATTGAGTAATTTGCGGGTGTGCCGCGTATCTTCACAAGCAATGAGATTCACGCCTTTGAGTGTTTCGATGGCGCGAAATGTCATATCCTGCAAATTTCCGATTGGGGTGGCGACCAAATAAAGTATTCCTTTCATTCATCAAATCTTAAACCACAAAACAAAAAAGCCCAAGTTTTTAGGCTTAGGCTTTTTTACGAGACGCGGCGAGATTGGGCTTGGAAGGGCTGTTTTTTGCCGCGTAAAATTGCTCAGATTTTTAGAAGCGGAAAATATCTCGCCAATCTCCGGTCCGACCGTTTCCGCGTCCACCGTTGTTATAACGATAAGCATTGGAAATCTCGTTCACCTGGCGTTGCATATTGTTCCAATAGTTTTGGATGTCATAACTCATCCGGAATCGTCTGAGAGCTCGATCAAGCTGACTGGCCAGATTGATAACTTCCTGCGCCTCACGTTGAGATTTGTAAACATTCCGACTGTCAAATTTACTTTCCAAACGATCTGCCGCCCGTTTGAAATCGCTGGCTAATTGGTTCAAACGATCTTCGCGTTCACTATCATCATACCGACTTCGATCGAGTTCATTGTCAACAAATTTAGCAAAATCTTTACTGTCATTTTTCAAACGTCTGACAGTGTTTCTTAATTGATTGTTATTGTTGTAGCCGCCACGACCATATCGGTCATCATCACGGTCACGACCATATCGGTCATCATCACGATCACGATCACGGTCACGGTCACGATTGTTGCCACCCCATTGGGCCGAAGCGATAGTTGGCAAAACTAAAATTAAGAGGGAAAAAGCAAAAATGCCTAATAAATTTTTAATCCGATTCATATTTTTTACTCCTTACTGATAATTCGATTGACAACTTACGTCCCTACTTTTCACTTTCGGCAGGCTGCGTTGCCGTCTGCTTGAGCTAAAAGCAAAGGGTGTGCCACAAATTCAGAGTAAATCAACCAAAACCATTAAACCATTGTTTTGCACTAAGTTATCGAGCGCAGGGCGTTTCCGGTGTGATTTTTTAGATACGACATCGTTTAATTGGTGTTCCAAATGGTGAGGTATCATCGGATTGTTTCTAATTCTGATTATCCTTTCCATAACTTACACGAGACTTTTTGTTCGGTGTAGTTACCGTTGAATAGTTCAGCCTCATTTGTTTCAATTGATTTACCGTTAGTAATATCATTCAGAAAATCAAATTTTACGTTATAGGCAACTAACATCAGACCATCCTCTTGTCTTTTATTGGGTCCAGGTCCAAGGATGGTGTCGTCTAAAAGTTTCGGTTTGGCGTTGTATTTATAAAAAAGCGTCAAAATATTAGACCAGTCCGAGTTATACCATTCGCCTTCGTCGGCAGGCAGTTTGATACTCCCTTTTGACGATTCAACCACTTTCCACAAAAATTTGCCGTCGTTCTCTTTGCGGATTTCAAGAGTGACTTGGCGGTTTTTATCCGAAGCCAAAGTAACCGAACACGAAACACTAATCATATCTATTTCTCCTAAATCTCACTTTATCAAAGAATTGTTAATTTTCTGCTATTTGCAAGCCGGAGGATATTCAGGTTTGTTTGACCGCAGAGTGAAACCCATTGTGGTAACGCTCTCAGTGATAAAGCTATCGTCCAAACCGTCCTTGGCTCCACGTTCAGCCCACCAAAAATCTTCAACTGAGACAGGAGTGACAGGTCCCTTCCCAAAACGCAATATTTGTTCTGCCCCTACTGCCTGAATTAAGCCTTTTACTACACTATAAGCAAAATTTGCCGCAGTCATTAAAATCAAGCCAAAAAGATAGGTATATCCAACTATCCAGCGGGCAAATAAATAATGTTCGGCAGCGGCATAATTCGCGTCTCCCTTATACCGACTTTCACGATCAATCGAAATCAAATCAAAAGCATACCCAATCCGTGCCGGACGCGAAGCCCCGCTTGACCAATCTATCTTTTCCTTAATTATTTCACAGACTTTTTTATTATCTACTGCCATCGTTTATTCCTCTTTTGTTTATCTTAGAATTTATCATCTTAACATTTGTAAAACCTTTCGCCTCGAATTTGTTAGATAAAGTCGGCTTTAGTTTTAATTCAGCAACCGTTTAATTATTTGGGAAGCATTGTTAAGGACAGATTAGTAAAACTATCAAACCAAATTTAAAGTGAATCATCTTCATAAATGATTCTCCTACCTCGTTTTTCGCCGTGTTCACAGCCGCTTTCCCCACCAAATAGCTGAACCTCTGACTCTGAATCTTTCCAAATTTCCTTCGATTCCGCCTTTGGCAGAAATATCATCATCCGAAAGGGCAGAGCCTTGATTCGCGCTTCCGAAGGTAAATTCCAACTCTAAAGCGGGGTGTTTTCCGATGATGGTGGCGTTGTTGTGGTCTCCAAACTTAAACCATCCGTGAGAACGATTCAGAGTAGAAGGCGAATCTGCTTTGACGGCATCTACGTCTTCATCGGAAGGCGATTCCCGATTCGGACCGAGTTCATAAATCACCAAACCTTCTTCATCCTGACACCAACATAAGAGAACTCCGTTGGATTTGTTGATAGCGCGTCCCATCACCATTCCGCCAAACGAACCTTTTGACATCTTAAACCTCCGATAACAATTAAAAATCTTTTCTATTCTTGGGTAGTAATTTTGCCGACCTCTATCCTTCCTAATCGAGAAATATTTACTGATTCCAAAGTCCCTTTGGCTGAATCTTCGTTTATTTGCTTTAATTCTTCCCAAATAAAATCTTTAAAGCCGGTGGTTTTCGACCTCGAAGCCGACCATTCGATATGAATATGAGTG
>JANOEF010000209.1:0-15032 GCA_031413075.1 Acidobacteriota bacterium
GTGATGGTAAAAGTGCCGCCTTGAACCTCGTCCAGATTGAGCTTTTTAGTCCGGGCCCGATCAGCTAAATCATTTGCTTTGAGGGCTAAACCCGAAAGCGAAAGCGTATCTGCCTTTTTGATGACCGGAACGATCAGTCCCCAATCGAGGGCGACTGCCATTCCCAGATTGACATCATTTTTGTAAATAATTTTATCGCCGTCAACCTGGGCATTGACCATCGGAAAGGCACGCAAAGCCTGCGTCATCGCCTGAAAAATGAACGGCATATAGGTCAATTTGGTACCAAATCTCTCAGCAAATGCCGCTTTGTTTTTATCCCGAAACTTAACCACATTGGTCATATCAATTTCATAAACCGAAGTGACATGAGCCGAGGTCCTGCGCGAAATCAACATATTCTCGGCAATTCGCTTTCGCATATTCGACATCGGTTCAATGCGGTCTCCGCCTGAAACAGCAGCAGTGGCAGCGACAGGGGCAGGGGCCGGAGTTGTGACGGCAGTCGTCATCGGTTTAACCAGCAAATCTTGTGGTCTGAGGGCGGCGCCGGTGTCGAGAAAACTCAAAATGTCTTTTTTGGTCACCCGACCGCTCTGACCCGTCCCGGCAATTCGTGAAATATCAATGCTGTGTTCTCTGGCGATATTGCGAACCAAGGGGCTGGATTTTGTTTGGCGAAGAGTTTCGACGGTAGCACCGGCGGCGGCAGACGCAGTTCTCACAGTTTCGATAACCTTGACTTCTTTAGGTATTTCAACAATTTGGGGAACTTCAACCGTTTGAGCTACAGAGTGACTGCCACCGCCGCTGCTACTGCCTACCAAAGCAAGCACCGTCCCGACCTCAACCGTTTCGCCTTCTTGATGTCTGATTTCGAGCAGTGTTCCGCCAACCAGACTCGGCACTTCCGCATCAACCTTATCGGTTGAAATTTCCAGGATATTTTCGTCTTTCTCGATCGAATCGCCAACTTTTTTGAGCCATTTTGAAATAGTCCCCTCGGTAATGGATTCGCCCATTTGGGGCATCACGATTTCGGTGGCAGGAGCAGTAGCAGTGGCAGGAGCAGGAGCAGGGGGAGTTTGCCCAATTTCAACAACTTGAGGCGTTTCAATGACCGGCGCAGGTTGTTTAACTTCTTCGGCTTTCGGCGTTTCGACACCTGCCACCTGCGAACTGCTACTGCCAACCGTCTCGCCTACCGCGCCGATAACAGCTAAAACTGTTCCAACCTCGACGGTTTCGCCTTCCTGGTGCCGAATTTCCAAAAGGACACCGGCGGCCGAACTCGGCACTTCGGCGTCAACTTTATCAGTCGAAATTTCCAGCACGGTTTCGTCTTTTTCAACCGTTTCACCAACCTTTTTTATCCATTTTGATACTGTCACTTCGGTAATGGATTCGCCCATTTGAGGCATTACGATTTCAACACTCATTATCTATCTCCAAAATTATACTCAAATAAAATTTTTCTATAATTGCCAAACATTAAGTTTAACGCCTTCTGACAAAAACGACAATTTGAACGATAATTTTTGGTAAAAAGTGATGTTCGGTGATTTGTTAGGAATAAGAAATGCCTCTTTCAATTGGTGTGTTTACTGGTCAATTATTTCGGTTGTAATGAAGCTGCTTTAATTTATGATTTTTATCATTTAGTCGAATTTGACTCCAAATCTTTCTACCATTCGATACAATGTCCGTCTGTCAACGCCCATAATCTCGGCAGTTTTGGTTTTATTTACGTTTGTTTGCTTCAAAACAAATTGCAAATATCGCTTTTCGACCTCATCCAGATTTGGCAAATCTTTGTAAAATTCTTCTAAATATTTAATAGTCCTGCACTCCCACCCGTTAATGCAAAGCTAAATTTCAAAACGCGCACGGAATCTGCACTCAAAGACGCACCACTAGAGCAAATTCACGATTAATGTATGGTATAACAGGTCAGAACCGCCTGCGGTAGCGGGCGGGGTTAAGCTAAACATTTCGATTGCTGGGGTTAAACCATCCGCTACCGCAGATGGTTCTGACCCATACATCAAACTCGAATCTGCTCTAAATGTTATCAAACTTGACTATGACACGCCCGAAAATTCTTTTTTGATTCGGATAATTTTGGATGAAATTGTCGAAATTGCGCCTGAACAATATGGGTGTAATTAAAAGTGTGACTTTTCAGGCGAAAAATGAGTAATTCTTGTGAGAGTTGAGTGTTGCCTGACTTGAGCGGGGGCAGAGCCGCCCTTCCTCACCTGTCATTTGTGTGAGCTGGTCTGTTGCCTCTTTTACTTGAGTTCAAGCTGAAGATTGACTACTCAACTAAAAGAAATTGGCAAGTCGGGAAGGGTGGTTCTATAGGGCAAACGCATCACTTTTAGAAAAGAAACTACTCAATTAAACTGAGTAGATGAGTAAATTAAAAGCTGAAGTATTATTTGAAAGTTTCAAACAGATTGAGGATCCGCGCCGAGAACATCAGAAATTTCATTCGTTATATGACATTTTAGTAATTTCCATTTGTGCGACAATTTGCGGAGCTGAACATTTTACGGAGATGGAAGAGTTTGGGAAAGCCAAGCAAGAATGGTTTGCCACTTTTTTAGAATTAGAAAACGGAATACCATCACACGACACTTTTAGACAAGTCTTTATCTTATTGGATAATATTGAGTTAAAGGAATTATTCATAGATTGGGTGAGTGCGGTGATAAGTCTCAGCAAAGGAACTTTAGTCAATATAGATGGCAAGAATTTGTGTGGCAGTAAAGAGCCGTTGAAAGGGAAAAAAGCCTTAAATGTGGTGAGTGCGTGGGCATCAGAGCAGTCGGTGGTCTTGGGACAACTGAAATGCGACGAGAAATCCAATGAGATTACCGCGATTCCCGAACTATTGAAGATTCTTGATTTAGAAGGCTGTGTGGTCACGATAGATGCGATTGGATGTCAAAAAGTTTGTTTTGATAATTTCCTAAATTTGAGACAAATCATTCAAATTGCCTTCAAACTCTCCGCGCCTTAAGTGTCTCTGCGGTAGAAAAATCCTTTTAAGTAGATAAACGCAAATTTATCAAATATTTCCGAAGTCCCACTGCAAGAATTACACGTCAATCCTGTCTGACATTCAGTACCTGATGGTGAATTTGAAATGAGAGCTTAATTAAACTATTGAATCTTATAATTTTTACCGCCCCAGACGACGACAACTGTTCCGCTTAGTGAGTTACCGACATTTTGTAAGCCTGAATCAAGTTTTTGGTAATCGCCCGAACCGCGTCTGACGGTGGTCATCTGACCTCCGCTGTAACTGGTATCAGTCCAGCCTCCATCAACTTTACGGAATGATTTTCCGCTCACCCGACGGGTTTCGGCGGATGAATCTTTATTAACCTCATCCGATTTTTCCGGCATTTTCTTTTTGGCTTTCGGCGGCTCACTCTGCTTTTCGCTTTCGCGCGACGCGCCGGCCGCGGTCGAAGGGGCCGGCGGCGGATTTTGTGAACGCCTGACGTTACCCGAATCAGGCGAAACATTTTGTATATTTTGGACCTGAGTTTGCGAGACTTCATTTTTATCGCTGCGTTCATTGACTGCATTATCTACCGGTTCATTAGTCGGGGTGGCCACGGACTTGGCTTCTTCGCCTCCTTTTGCTCCCTCAGTT
Source organism: Acidobacteriota bacterium (assembly GCA_031413075.1). Taxonomy (GTDB): domain Bacteria; phylum Acidobacteriota; class Blastocatellia; order Pyrinomonadales; family Pyrinomonadaceae; genus JAIBCC01. The sequence goes on from JANOEF010000209.1 coordinate 3,668, forward strand.
ATCGGAGCAGACTTTGTCGCAACCGGAGTATCGCCGTCGGCTATTTTACTGTCAGCCAAAGAGTCCTCGCCTGTTTTCAAGGCAGGTTTGGCTGCCGTTTCGGAATCAGCGGACGAAGTGGGAACATTCTCTTTAGCAGCCGAATTGGCAACGGGCAAACCTGATGAGTTAGCCATCGGTGTCCCCATTGCCATTGGAGCATTGGCCACTGAGTTTGAAGCGTAAACTTCGCTGACCGGGGCGTCACCTTCGGAACTGGCACCGCCGGTATTATAAGTTTTATCGGAAGTTTTTGGTTTCTGAGCCAGCATCGGTTCAGAATTTTGTGAATTTTGCCAAACCATGAGCCCGATCATCCCGCAGAACAAAAGTGCTAATCCGCCCATTGCATACGAAAGTTTGGGAAAGGCAAAAAGGCTTTGATACCAGGGGATGGCCGGAAGCGCAACTATGGTTTTTATTTCTTCGTGAATAATTTCACTTTCTTCTTCGGAATTTAATAAAACGGTATTGGCCAGAATTTTTCGGCAATTTGTGCAATCGGCCAGATGCTCGATCATTCGCAGACGAGCTTTTTGCGGCAGAGCATTTTCGGCAAAAGCGGAAAGCTCATCCGCGTCCAGATGCGGATGAGCTGAAACTTGAGCAAAAGAATCTCCTTTTGCCAAATTCCGCAACATTGCATCTATTTCTTTGTCGAATTCATTTACCATTTAACATCTCGCATTTTTCAACAATGCACTATCAGAACGCGCTACTTAAAAAAATCTTGCAACAGCAACGTTAAAGCCAGGAGTCCGAACATTTTTTCGAGGCTGATGTCGAGCTTCGAGGCCGAATCCGCCAAATGACGTTTGACTTCTTCTTGTTTCCAGCCATGTTTATTCGCCAGGGACTTTTCTACTGATTTTCGCAAATCAGACTGCACCCGGACAAGTTTGCGGCTGGCAGTAGCTTCGTGAAAGCCCATCATTTGCCCAATATCTTTCAATTTCAAATCGTCAAAATAATAAAGTTTTAAAATCAGACGATCTTCAGCCTTAAGATTTTGCATCGCTTCGCGGATAGCCTCTTTGAGATCTTGGTTGGTCTCATGACGGCTCAAAATTTCTTCGGGACTCTCGCCGCGAGCTACTAATCCATGGTTTTCATCCTTTTCCGCAGATTCATTGGCCAGATTTTCAAACTCTCTCGTTTCTTCGATTTGGACGAATTTTGATTGTTTGCGAAATTGGTCAACCGCCAGCTGCGAAACGACTGCTCTGAGCCATCCCGCCAAACTCCCGCGCCCCGAATAATAGGAAAGTTTACCTTTCGCCTTGCCGTTTTTTTCCTTTAAACCGTAGAGTTCTGCCCAAATCGAACTCGCTAAATCTTCGGCATCCTCGGCGTTATTGGAAATTTTCCGCGCGGCCGATTTAACCGTTCCGTCAAATTTTCTGACCATTTCTTCCCAAGCCGTTTCGTCCGCTCTTTCGCAAGCCACGATCAAACATAAATCATCAGCATTGAGCGCGTCCACAAACTCTTTTATTTCGATCTTATTCGGGTTTTGTTTATCTTTGAGGAGATATTTTTCGAGCGAAAGGAAAATGCGCTCCTGCAAATCCGCCGGGCGGAGTCCGCGCGAATTCTCAGCCCGCGTCAGCAGGCGCGACACCGATTCTGCTAAAGTCTCCTTATGTTTTTCGGCAATGGAAATCACAGTTGGTTCAAATGTTGGAATTTTAACACTACTTTGCATATTTTGGGGAACTAAAACCAACAAATATTGTCTAATAACTTGTAGTTGCTAAAAATTGTTTCGGAGTTGCACGGAAGAAGAAGAAATGGGACACGGATAAATACGGATAAGGCGGATTTTTACGGATTTAACAAAAAATCTTTAAGGCTTTTACGATTGTTATCAAAAACTTTTCGTTCGTATTCGGCTTTCACTCCAAAGTTTAATAACAATCCGACTTCGATCTTTGTAGCTTTGAGATAATTCAAAAGTTGTGCTTCGTGAATTTCTACTAATTTATCAACCGCCTTCAATTCAGCAATTACACAATCTTCGACAATCAAATCGGCAAAATATTCACCGACTTCTTGACCATTGTAATAGACTTTTATCGGTGCTTGACGGACTACTTTTAAGTTCATTTCTTGAAGTTCTAAAAACAGAGCATTTTCATAAACTTTCTCTAAAAATCCATAGCCCAGGGGGTTATAAACTTTGTAAAAAGCCTTGATTATCTGTCCTGTAATTTCAGAATGTTTAAGATTTTCCATAACATCTGCCAAAGTAAAAAGTTTAAAATAAACCGTGAAAATCCGTTAAATCCGTGTTCATCCGCGTCCCATTATCTTTTATCGCAAATGCTTTCGCAAAAAGCTGACGATTTTCCAGCCGTCCAGATAAACCCAGGGCTTTTCGCCCAAAGTGTAATGTCCGCAGGGGATTCTTGATTTGTCGTGTTTGATGCCGTGTTCACGCAGGGAACGCATCATATCGCGCGAAAGATCAACCGGAAAAGTGAGGTCGTAGAGTGTGTAAATATAGCGTTGCGGACGATGCGGCAATTTGGCGAGTTTGTCCATATAAGCCATCGGCGAAATCGGCATCCAATATTCGCGCAGATCGTCGAGCGCAATGTCATTTTCCAAACCCTGTTTGACGTGATAGGTCGAGAGTCCCTGCCAGACAACATCCGCCACATAGCCCGAAACGTGGTTGAAAACTCCGGCGTCAATCTGCAAGTCGTGGACAAAGGCGAAAAATCCGACGCAAGAACCGATGCTGGTGCCGATCACCCCAACCTTTTCATAACCTTGCTCTTTGAGCCAACGCACGGCCGAGCGCGTATCAACTACCGATTGCCGAAGCGATTGGAGAGTTTGCCCGACGTTGGGTGCCACCAAATAATCGGCGCGTTCGAGCTCGGGCGGCATTCTTTCTTCGTGATAGGGCAAAGTGATCCGCAAGGCCGACACCCCAACCCGATTAAAAACCTTGCAAAGATCGAAATACGTCCGTTCCTTGGCGTTCCAGTGCGGAAGGACGACCGCCGCCGATTTTTTGTTATCCCGATGCGGAAAAAATTGGGCGTAAACCGTGTTGTTAGCTTCGGAAAAAGTCTTGATTCCGCTCGTCCAGGTTAAATGATTGTCGTTAAACTGATAGTCCGAAATTTCCGGTGAACAGAAAAAATCATCGCTTTCGGCAATCGTTTTTTGGGAATATTGCCGGAAAAATTCGTGCGGATCCGCGATGTCTGCGCTTTCGCCGACATATTCCATTCCCCAACCAAAGTCGCGAACTTGGCGATTGTCGTTGAGACTGACGAAATAGCGTTCGCGGTTGTGCATATAGCGTTTGAGCATAAACTCCAATCGTAGAGAAAAAGGTCGAAGAGTGCAAATAAAGGTGAAAAGTGACCAATGCACAATTAACAATGGACAATGGACAATGAAGAAAAACCCTAGCGGTTAGTGCCCTCCGCCGATTGTTGGTCAGGACGGTCAAACTTGGTTTGTAATTTTTGATGATGTCCGCTCATTAAAATAAATTAGTTGCAGTTTCCGCGCTTCTGGATTATCTTTAGAAATCTCCAAAAGTTGATTTAATATGGACACCAAGATTTTTCTAAAAAGTTTTTGGCAAATTATCAGCATCGTTAAAATATTTACCTTGCAGACTTTAGCTCTTTTTTTTCTTTCGTATTCATGCGGCTTATTGGCAGAATCCGTCGGTGTCCGTGGATGTCCGCCCCGTCATGAGTTTATGGGTTTTACCTTTTTTTTCACCTTATCCGCAAGTTTGATTTTCAGTATTTTGTCGCTTCATCCGATAGTTTTTCCGCGCATTTGGTTAGAAGAGATCAGCAAGGAATTAACCGGTAAACAAATTGGCTTTCGATTCCCTTTTTTCAGCACTCATCCAAGCTACATCTTGCTTGACGCTTTACTGATCATCCCCGCTTTAGTTATGTTTTGGAACGGGCAAACCGAATCTTTGTGCGAATTTAACCAGCAATGGGCACAAGGTCTTGCGGCTTTTATGATTGTGCTGACGTTTCCAACCCTGCGGTTAATATTTTGGTTTGTGTTGGGCAAGCAAATATATGCGATGCGGGTCAAAAATGTCTGGATGGGCATTATTTGGTGGTATATTTTGACGCTTCCACTGATTATTTTCTTTGCATACAGTTATGTTCAAAGCAGTATTTTACCCAGACTAAATATTCCGGTCGTCAGTGCCGAAACCTTCAAAGGTGGGTTAGACCCGCATCCGGAATTTCTGGACAGGATTGTCCGGGTCCGCGGAGTCATCAAACAAGGAATTGCCAAATGTGGTCTGTGGGGCAAAAAAGATCGGACCGACTTTCCCTATGGAACAGTGGTTTTGGATATGGGCGACGGCAATGGCGAGATTATGGTACAAGCCAAAAAACCGAGCCAGGTGTTGAATTTAGAAGCCGAAGCTACCAGCAAAAGCGGACAGATCTTTGAAATCTTCGGACGACTCAGCAAACTCCCGAACCCGGAAAAGAAAATGCTGTGCGGAATCAGTAAATTGGATGATTATCCGCCGGAGGGAGGCCGTGCTTTACTTGAGGTCGAATTACCAAAGTAAGCCCCCGCTGTGCTTCAAACTCAGGCTGATCTTGTGTTAGTCTTATGGTTTATGCAACTTAAATCAATCGAACTGATCGAAATCAACTTACCGTTGGTCTATTTTTTTGAGACGAGTTTTGGCCGCACTTACGAGCGCCGAATCATCCTCGCCCGTCTCGAAGACACCGCCGGAAACGAGGGCTGGGGCGAATGCACGGCGGGCGAAACTCCTTCGTATTCAGAGGAATGGACTGATGGCTGTTGGCAAGTGTTAGAAAAAATCCTGGCCCCTCTGATAATCGGTAAAGAGATTGAAAAGGCCGAAAATATCTGGGATTTAATGAAAGAGATTCGCGGCAACCGGATGGCCAAAGCCGCCCTCGAAACTGCCGGCTGGGATCTCGAAGCCAAAAAATTAAATGTTCCGCTCTGGCGGCATCTGGGCGGTGTCAATCAGGAAATTTCGTGCGGTGTTTCGATCGGGATTCAAGACACGATTGAACAATTGCTGGAAAAAATCGAGACCGAAGTGAATGCGGGTTATCAGCGAATAAAGATCAAAATTTCGCCGCGGTGGGATTATGAGGTGATAAAAAAAGTGCGCGAAACTTTTGGTGATATTCTGTTGATGGGCGATGCAAATTCGGCCTATACCCTCAACGATATTGATAAATTGAAAAGCCTGGATGAGTTTAATCTGATTATGCTCGAACAGCCTTTGCCTCATGACGACATCGTTGATCACGCCAAATTGCAGCAGGCAATCGTGACGCCGATCTGTTTGGATGAGCCGATAAAATCACCGGATGATGCCCGAAAAGCGATCGAATTAAAATCCGGCAAGATCATTAATCTCAAAAATGGCCGAGTCGGCGGACATCACCAGTCAAAATTAACCGAGAAGATCTGTCGGGAAGCGGGAATCCCGGTCTGGTGCGGCGGAATGCTCGAATCCGGAATCGGGCGGGCTCACAATATTGCAATTTCCACTCTCGCCGGCTACACCATGCCCGGCGATGTTTCGGCCAGTAAACGCTATTGGCACGAAGATATTATCGAACCCGAAGTAGAAGTTTCATCAAAAGGAATCATCCGGGCTCCCGAAAAACCGGGTATCGGCTTTGAGGTGAAACGAGATTTGATTGAAAAATTAACCGTCCGAAAATTGACTATATCTTAATCTCAAATTTTGAGATTTTGGATTTTGGATTTTTAATCGCTCCCAGGCTTGAATTTTTGTCCAATTGCAAATATTAAGCACCAATGCACAGTGTTTACGCTTTTAATTGACCGCGTTTGATGAAATGATGTGACTTTCATCCAGTTCGAGGACAAAAGAGTCTTCTGAAATTTTAACCGTTTCGACCTTCTCGACCGTTTCAACCACTTCAACCACTTCAACTGCTTCAAGCGGCTCAAACATCTCAAACGTCTCAAACGTCTCAAACGTCTCAACTGTTTCATCCGGTATTTGTTTTACTTTATGAGTGGCTTTGACAGAATACATCATTTGGTCAGCAGCCACGGTAATTTGGTCAAAGGTGTCGCCATTTTTCGGGTAACAAGCCGAACCCAGGCTGGCCCCGACTTTGGCAAATCTTCCGGCTTCGATAGGCAACTGATAATTCAGAATGGCTTTTTCGATTCGATCACAAAGTTCCTGAATCCCTTCATGAGTCGTTTCGGGAATAATCGCAACAAATTCGTCCCCGGCATAGCGCGCCAGAAAATCATATTCGCGCAATTGTCCGCGCATCACTTTGGCAATTTCGGCCAGCACCGTATCGCCGGCTTTATGACCGAAAGTATCGTTGACGGCTTTGAATCCGTCAAGATCGAGCATTATCAAATGAAAAGAACCTCCATTTCGATTGACCCGTGCCGCTTCGTTTTCAAAATGAATTCGCAAACTGCGGGCATTCGGTAAATTTGTCATCGGATCGGTTAAGGCATTCGTCTCCGTTTCGGCATGATAGAGCGATTTGGAAATTGCATCCGCCGCAATCCGGGAGATGGTTTCTAACAGCCGCATATGTTCATCTTGATAGCTTTCCAACTCGCACGAATAAAGCGAAATGGCGCCGATAAGTTGTTCGTTGGCGATCAGCGGCAATGAGGCCATGGCCGTATAATCCTGTATCGAATCAAGGTTGTAAAACGAAAAATCAAGGGCCGGATTGATGTTATAAACCGCTTGCCGTTTATTCAAGACATAGCCGGTCGCGCCTTCTCCCGGTTTGATTTTTCGACCCAACAGAGCTTCGGCATTGAGTCCTTCGGCGTGGCTCAAGGTAGCAACCTCTTTGGTTTTATCCAGCAAATAAACAGCACAGGTCTCAAACGGCATCAGTTCGCCGACTTTTTTGACAAAAAGTGAAAGCGTCTCTTGTAAATTTAGCGATGAACTAAACACTCGGGCTAACTCGTAAAGCGTAAAAACTTCACGATTGGCACGTTTAATCTGTTCAATATAGCCCTGGTTCGCTTCGTTTGAACCGTCTTCATTCATAAACAGATCGGATACCTGTCCATCCAATTCATAACCTAAGCCGGCCGCATTGATTTCGATTTCAAACTGCTTCAAATTTCGTAGAAAAATGTCCACCAGTTTCGGGTCAAACTGAGTTCCGGAACCGTGCAAAATAATTCGGCGGGTTTCATCTCGTGAAACTGCTCCGCGATACGGACGCGCCCCGCGCAAGGTGTCATAGGCATCAGCTACTGCCAAAATGCGAGCCGTCAGCGGAATTTCTTCTTTTTTCAAACCTTCGGGATACCCGGTCCCGTCCCACATTTCGTGATGAAATTTAACCGTCGGAACAACCGGATACGGAAAATTTACTTTTTCGAGGATGGACGCACCAACCGTCGAATGAATCTTCATTTTTTCCATTTCGGCCGGGGTTAGTCTTCCCGGTTTGTTCAAAATATGGTCGGGAACCCCGAGCTTTCCGATGTCGTGGAGTAAGGCCCCGGTTCTGAGAGCCTGAATTTCATCTGAACTTAGACTTAATATTTCGCCCATCCCGACCGCATAAATCTGAGTCCGTCGAACGTGTCCGACCCCGACCTGATCGCGCGCATCAATGGCGGTTGCGAGAGCCTCCACGGTGGCTAAATGAATCCGGCTCGCCTCGCTGGTTTGTTTAGTTTTCAGTTCCAAACTTTGACGGTGTATGCGAAAAGATAAATGAGCCACGATAATGGTCGGTAAAAACACTAACCCGGTCTTGACCCCAAATTCGGTAAAAGCCAAATATAGCCCGAAAACTCCGAAGACACCCAAAACATAACTGGCCCAAAGCAAAACCGAGTTATCTTTGAGTGCGGCACTGAAAGGGTATTCACCTTCTAAACTGAGAAAAATCGAATACAATAAGAGATGGACGAAATAATGAACTGCGGTCATGAGCAATAGTCCGGCCACTAACCATTGAAGCTCGATTTGACTGTTGGCCACCGCGCTTTCGGTAAACCTGCCGATATTGTCCAGAAACAGATAGAAAATTTGTCCGGCGGTAAAAGTGGCGATAATTCCGGCAAAAGTAGCCGCCGCCCATCGTTTTTTATCTTTCGGGCCAACCCGATAACTCGCCAATTCAGCCACCAAACTCAAAAAAATCCCGCCCGCCATGCCAAGCCACACAATTCCCCAAAAAGCCACTAATTCTTTGGCAGAAAGATACGTTCTAAGTCTGGGAAATTTCGGTTGATATTGATTACCCAGCCAAGAAATTAAGACGGTAACTGTCAAAATTAAAATTTGCTGAAACGAAAAAGAGAGACTTGCAAACACCCCAAACGCCAAAACCGCCAAACTCAGGAGCAGCAATAAACACCAATAGATTTTAGTGATTAGCTTGTATTCTGAGAGGTCAAATTGTTTCACTTTTGTTTTCTCCATTATAGAAAAGCTGAATTATCATAAGAATTTGGGGACTTGAAATGAGAAACGAACTGATCTTAAAACTTAGAGGACACATTCTAAACCATGCAAAAATTATCAGTTATCGTGCCAAACTTTGAGGTCAATAAATGCGTATTAGCATTGGATTAGTATTGAATAAAAAGGTGATTTTAAAGATCGCGGCTGAAAACCAATCAAATTGCCTTCTCAAATTGAACCCCTCCGTTCAGTTTGAAAGTGAACAAAAATTGAAAATTTGAGGTTTTTTTTAGTGTCCTTTGAGTTAAACTCAAAGTCGGCCTAATTGTTAATTCTAAATCAGATAGGCAGAAAAATGCAACAATTTTATTTATCTATGTTAAAAAATGTTGGCAGTTTTTATAGGAAGTTCGGTAATGAGGTAAAGAATGAGGGAACAGATACGGACGAAAAGCAGTCGGGTGTGGTTAATTATGATACTCATAATTGGCTTGGTTTTAAACTTCCAGGCGCAGGAGGAGCCTCTCAAAATCGAGACCGATTTAGTTGCTTTTGAAGTTACCGTAACTGATCACAAAGGGTTTCCGGTACGTGGACTGGCCGAAAAAGACTTCAAGCTTTTCGAGGATGGCAGAGAGCGGAAGATTGACTTTTTTGAACCGATCAAAAAAACGGTCGAAAGCCGCCCGTTGACGGTGGTTTTTGCCCTCGACGTTTCGGGCAGCATGACCAACGAAGAATTACTTAGATTACGCACGGCACTGCAAAATTTTATCAATCGTCTGGCGGACTATAATTCATATTTTGCAATTATGTCGTTCGGGATGGAAGTCAAGACTTTACAAGGCTTTACTAATAAAACTGACCGCCTTGAAAAAACTTTCAACCGGCTTCTCAAAGATCAGGAAGGACTTTCGACTCACGCCTATGATGCCGCTGATGATGCGATTCGCCTCTTGCTAAAAAAAGCCCCCCGGACGAGTAAAAACAAACCGATGAAACGCGCCATCGTCCTCATTACCGACGGTTTTCCGGTGGGTGATACGGTTTCGCCGCAAACGGTGATTGAACGAGCTAATGATGCCGAAACCAGCATTTTTACCGTTATTTTACCGTCATTTTCGCGTTTGCAAGGCAACAAAAAACCGCTTCCGACACCATTGGAAGTCAGCGGGTTAGTTGAAAAAACAGGCGGCCGCTCTCTTTATGCTAATGAACGAGATTTTGAGCCGATTTTTAAGTCTTTAGCAGAAGAACTGACGGCTTCCTACGCCTTGGCGTTTTACCCCAGCGAAGAAGCCCGTCTCAACAGAAAGTTTTATGAGGTCAAAATCGAAGTTTCAAACGGACTACAAGTCAGGCAAAATCGAAACGGATACCAGATAAAAAAATGATAAATAAGCAACAATGGAAAATTAAAAATGGACTATAAAGAAAAACTAAATCCGATTGTCTAACCCATCTAATAGCGATCATCTTCGTAATCAAAAGTACTGTAATCTTCGGCCATTTCATTGTGGCCACGTTTTTCGGTCGAAACGTCAAGTTCAAACGGGTCAAGTCCGACCACTTCTAGATCAACCCCGCATTCATCACACGAAACAACATCGCCCTGTTCCGATTCGGCATCAACATAAACGTCCTCACTGCATTCGGGACAAACTACTGTTGGCACTTTTTTCTACCTCCAAACAAATTATGATTATAAAATTGCATCTTTCACCAAATGAGCGGCGAAAAATATGTATGAATGAAAATCTAACCTTTCTCAATATATTTTGGCAAGACTTTATTGCAGAATTTTGATTTTTTTTTTTTGACGGCTCAATTTGTCTAAAATCGGCAATCTGTGGTTTGATTTTTATATGCAATTTCCGTTCAAACTTTCGGCAGACAAAGAATTTGATGCAGTTGGTTTCGGCACCAACGCCGTTGATTATTTAATCGTGGTGCCGGAATACCCGAATTTTAACTCAAAAATAGAGCTCACCAAATATCATCAACTGGCTGGCGGCGAGATTGCTTCGACGATGGCCGGACTACGGCGTTTGGGGATGAAGACGGCATACATCGGGCGTTTTGGCCGGGATTCGGCCGGCGATTTTGGTCTCCAAACTTTGCGTGCTGACCAGGTAAATGTCGAATTTGCCGAACAGATCGAGGGAGCCACCACCCAAATTGCCTTTATCGTGATTGATGAGCGCAACGGGGAACGCACCGTCATCTGGAAACGCGATGAAAAACTCGGTTACACGCCCGAAGAAGTTCCGCTTGATTTTGTCGCAAAAACCAAAGTCTTTCACGCGACTCCGCACGACGCGCTGGCCTGTGTGCGCCTTGCCGCCGAAGCCAAAAAGCATGGCGCGGTTATTTCGATTGATATTGACAATATTTTCGAGGGCGTGCTGGAAATGATTCCGCTGGTTGACGTTTTTATCTCTTCGCGCGAATTTCCCGAAAAACTGTTGGGGATTAAAAATGAACGCGAGGCTCTGCGCGAGATAAAATCACGTTTCGGCTGTCCGATTGTCGGGATGACTTTGGGCGAAACAGGTTCACTCGTTCTCTGCGAAGATAAATTTATCGAAACCAAAGGTTATGCCGTTCCAAATGGCTGCAAAGACACTACCGGTGCGGGCGATGCCTTTCGCGTCGGGATGATCTACGGTCTCTTGAGAGGCGAAAGCGTCGAAACAACTTTGGAGATGGCAAACGCCGTAGCCGCCCTCAAATGCCGCGAAATCGGAGCTCGGACGGCCTTGCCAAATGTTGATGAACTGGAAGAATTGATGGCAGTGAGCAGTGAGCAGTGGCAGCGGCAGGAGCAGTGGCAGTGGCAGTAGCGGTGGCAGCGGCAGTGGCAGCGGCGGTGGGAAGCGG
>JANOEF010000210.1:0-15074 GCA_031413075.1 Acidobacteriota bacterium
TATTGATATTGATGGACTTGACCCTAGTTTAGTCCCGACCACCGGAACTCCGGAACCGGGGGGAATGGGATGGTATGAAACTCTCGCTCTGATCAGAAAATTGGCAGAAAAAAAGCGGGTGGTGGGAATGGATTTGGTCGAATTTTCCAAAACCGATAATTCAGATGCCCCAGCATTTCTTTGTTCAAAATTGGTTTATAAATCACTAGCTTATATTTTTTTGAATGAAACTCCAAAGGTGAGAAAAAAGTAAATATTGTTCCTGAGCCAGGGATAAAATCGTGAATAGTAATAGTTAACTATTCACGATTTTTAGTTGAACTAAAAACTAATTGGAACGTAAAATATTTGTTAAATTCATCTTTTAACTTAATTGTATATTTAGAAAACTAAATATTTGAGTTAATATTTTATTAGAAATTTTGCGCGAGGTATTAAATGTTTCAAAAATCATATCTGATCTCAATTATTTTAATCATTTCATTTGTGTCTTTCTTAAATGGTTGCAAAACTAACACTTTGCAACAAGAAAATGGTCAACCCGCAACCGAGCCCAGGCCAATTGCCCCTCCGCCGATTTTAACTGACGGAACCCGAACTTCATATTCCGATATTGTCGAGCGGGTGGCTCCGGCGGTCGTCAAAGTAAATGTCGAAGTCAAATCTAAATCAACTTCAAGAACCAATTCATTGGAAGATTTTTTCAAAGGTGTGCCCCAGGTCCCGCAAAATGAACAACGCCCGCAACTCGAAAGAGGAATCGGTTCCGGTGTCATAGTCAGTGCCGACGGGACAATTTTGACTAATAATCATGTGATCGAGGGGGCTTCTAAAATCAAGATCGAGATGAACGATAAACGCGTTTTGGAAGCGAAAGTAATTGGAACTGATAGACTTACGGATTTAGCTGTGCTCAAAGTAGAAGTTCAGGATTTGCCATTTTTAAATTTGGGAGATTCTGATAAAGTTCGGGTCGGTGACATCATTTTGGCTATTGGTAATCCTCTCGGAATCGGACAAACAGTGACCGCCGGAATTATTTCGGCCAAAGGACGTCGGACCGGTTTAAGCGATGGTAGTTTTGAAGATTTTCTGCAGATTGACGCGCCAATCAATCGTGGGAATTCCGGCGGCGCTTTGATTAGTTTGAACGGCGAATTGATTGGTATCAATTCACAAATTTTGAGTCCATCCGGCGGCAATATCGGGATTGGATTTTCTATTCCTTCGAATATGGCCAAGTCCGTTATGGAACAACTTTTGAAGGACGGGAAAGTTCGGCGCGGACAACTCGGGGTCGGAATTCAGACCATCACTGAGGAACTGGCTAAGTCACTTGATTTAAAAGAAACCAAGGGCGTCATTGTCGGCTCGGTCAAAGCCGGAAGTTCCGCCGAAAAAGCCGGAGTCAAACGAGGCGATGTGATCACCGCCATCAATGGCGACAAAGTTGACGACGGCAACACTCTGCGCAACAAAGTTGCACAAACCGCACCCGGGACTGAAATTTCTTTAACCGTTTTGCGGGACGGTAAAACACTTGAATTAACAGCAATTCTCAATGAATTTACCCCTGAAACAGCTCAAAAGGAGGGTGATGGGGGAAGTAAGGAACCAAAGAGCCCGGCCACCGAAAACGGCAAACTTGGATTGAGTATGCTGCCACTAACACCGGAAATCACCAGACGCCTCGAGCTCCCGGCTGATACCAAAGGTATGGTTGTCACTGAGGTTGATCCCGAGGGCGCCGCTGCCGCCGAAGGTATGATCAAAGGCGATGTTATTTTAGAGATTAACCGCCAGCCGATTGAATCCTTTGAAGATGTCGAAACCGGGTTGGCCAAAGCTAATGGCAAACCTTCTCTACTTTTAATTGCTCGCGGGGGACAAACTGTTTTTGTCACCGTCGAACCCAAAAAATAGTTTTAGTTCTGATTAAAATTATAAATACAAAAAAAGGCTTATTGAGTATTTAACTCAGTAAGCCTTTTGTTGATCGGGACGACAGGATTTGAACTTGCGACCTCTTCCACCCCAAGGAACCCAATTTGCCTTATAATACGCAATAATAAGCAATAATATATGTCGTTTTTAGCTCGTTTCCTTCCAATCGTCTTAACCTCGAATAATATCAGGTCAAATGTGTAAGTTTAATCACGAAGTAAGGGGGAAGCAATTCCATTACATTTCAACAATTGCTAAAGTTGATTTAGGCGAACCAATCACCTTAAAAATTATGGCTTTGAACCTAAACATCATTTTGCACCAAAAGCGCTTAAACTGCACTAAAAGTAATTGCGGAAAATTGACTGATTGAATTCGGAGTCGGAATCTGCTTTGGTGATTTTAAATTCACAGGGCGATGCGATTATTTTGACTAAGGAATTCGAGCGGGAGCTGCTCCGGGTTTTTAAGTTGAGATATGAGAAGTGAATGAATTATAAATTTCAAATGAAGCCTGTAGAGCCAAACAAATTAAGAATTTTTTGCCATAGTTGCTTGATATACTTCTGAGCCCATTTTAAGTAAGTTTGTTTTTCTTGAGTTTTAGCCCCCTCTTTGGGCAAGCTAAACTCTGAACTTGGACTATGGCAAACACTAAACAACTTTCCTAGATTTTCCCTGATGTCTGCTTTGAGTGTTCGATTTCGAATTTTGCTTTTGATTGGGACGTTATCTTGGGAAATTTCAATTATTGTATGTGGATACATACAAATTGCTGGTTCGTGTTTAACGGTAAATGTAATTTTAGAATTATTTGATGTAAAGCTGACTTCTTTAACCTGTTTGACATCTGCCCTCATGACTCCATGGTCGATTAAGTGAGGAAGTGCCTTTGTGTTATATAAAACGTCTGTTTCGTATTTACAATAAAATGATCGATTTACAGAAATATCAAAAGGCGGGCTGAAGATGTTTTTGAACATTGAAGCGCTAATTTTATCCTCCTCAATCTCAATATCAGGACTAAACCACCGATAAAGAAAGTCATCTTTCTCGAACTCGGGGTCTATTTGCTTCTCTGGTGTTGTTCTTAATCGTTGTGGGATTCCCAACTCATCACAAGTTAGCATTTTTATAGGCAGTTGAGATTATCTTAATTGTTTCTTTTAATTCTTCAACAGATACCTCTATTGCCGGCTTTGAAAATCCATTTATCCGAGATAAATAAACAATCTCACCTGCATTAGAAAATTCGACCAAGTAATAATCGTTTTTGATATAAAATTCGAAAAGCAAACTTTCATCACCGCTTGCGTTAATGATTGAGGGAAAAACCCCTTCGGCTTTAAGGAGATCAAGCGCGGACAAAGATAGCCACATGGCAGTCCGATTTGGAGCAGCCTGGTCGGTAGTATTTTCACAAAGATTTTCGATTCTTTGTTTGTTTTTTTCAACAGCATCTAGCGAAACGATTTTACTTTGATTTGTGGCTCGAAGCTCAAATAATGATTGAACGGTCTGGGCGGCTTTATTGCTTGGCTTTATATAATAACCAGACCTACACCAGGCTCTCAACAGATAATCTGCGTAAAAACCCTGGGAACCATCACTATTCGATTGGGTAATTTGACGTTTATCGCTAATAAGCGTGGCCCTAGAGTCCTGGCGTTCTACAATAATTCCTTCCGAAAGAGGGTCGCTATTTGCACTTATACTTTCCATTGTGATTTGCATATTATTCTCCTATCAGCAATGAGTGCATTTCAGTACTCAACTCATTATGCCAATTAGATGCAGATTTGAAGAAGGATGAAATGTTGCTTTTATCAAATCGCAGTGCCTGATTCTCAACTAAAGTGTTTATATCTAATTGAACATTTATGATGTTTTTCTCAGTCGAGAGCGGCCCTTGCCCCGGTTGCTGTCTCGTGATCACTAACCCGCCTCGCTTAATAGTCACAATCATATTCATGGTTTCTGAACTATCCCCAAAATTTTTATCACTTCTTGTCGCAACCCTCCAATCAAATTCTTTTGATGTTTTATCCTTCATTGATGACGGGAGATGAAATAACCTTGGGTATAATTCTCGACCCTCAGAATCCTCAAGCTCTTCAAAATTTCTTTCAGTAATTAAAGCCAAACGATTGCCTTTAAGGTCAAAATGACTCAAAAGAATTGACAAGATTTCAGAACTTTCGGTTATAAAATCAGACAATGTTCCTAGATCGGTATTTTTTGCAGGCTCCTTAGAACTAACAATCACGTCAAATCTAGGCCCCAATAGCGTAACTAAAAGATTTCGGTCAAGGCTTAAATAACCAACCCTTGCAACTTCTCCCAGCGGGGACTTTTCATTAATAATATTTTGAAAAAGATTGAGTGAGCTTAACTTAGCTTGTAATGTATGAACCTTTTCATGTCTTGGAGTAATGTCATTGGCGTTAACAAAAACTGAAGCCTGTAATTTATGATACAATTTGGGAGAATTTTTACTGGTGTTGGTTTCAGCCATAATAATTAAAATCAATAATATTGTTCTGTTTTTAGACAAAACAATAAATTGGTTTTCATAACAACTTTACTCTTATTATAAACTTTGATTCACAATAGAATTTCAGGGTTGTCATTTATAAATTTTGCCTAATATAACTTTATTTCAATTAAAAATAAAGCCGGCAATTTTAAAGATAACATAAATTTTCTTTAAATGTAGGAAATTTACGGCTTTGTCTCATAAACCCGTTTTGTCTAATTACTGTTTAAATTTGTCCTAAGAATCGGGATTAACAATAGACTGACTACCCGAAGATTCTTGCGTGGAGGTGCTACCGCGCATTTTATCCAATAAATCTTGGCGTTTTGATGGCGAAGATTTAGGCTTCGGGGTTGTTATTGGTTTGTTGTCCCAAAAATCAAAAATGTCTTCTTGTCCATCCATATCTAAACTCCAAATAAAAACGTGAAAGATTAAAGTGCTACCATTCGCCAGGAGGGAGGGCTCGAAACATTCCGATCAAGGTCGCTCGGTGTTGCTGTTTGGGGACGGGTAGAAGTTGCCGACACATGAGACTGACCATCTTGAGATGAATCACCCGCTAATGCTCCGAAAATGCCAGCACCGGCTGAAAGTGCTGGCGCCAAGAGAGAAGACCAACGGAAACCTTTGGGTGCCATTTGAAACGCCGAATTCAATCCGCTAATAACAGCCTGATTGTTCCCATACTTCGCGCCACTGGCTTGTTGGAGTTTTGCATTAACATCTGATGCCATACTAAACATACTGTTTTGACGGTTGAGGATAGCATCACGGGCGTATTGGTCATTCATCGCCATGCCTGAAATTTGATTGGCTTTAGTGGCACCGGAAACATTTTGCTGTCCGTATGTTCCGCCCAAACTTGGATTGATAATTTTTTGGAGTTGTCTTCTGGTTTCGGAAGAGGTTGAAAGGTCAAGATATGGGAATTTGAGTTGACCTGATTTTAAGGATTCAGCATCACTCAAGGCTACGTTTGTCAGACGTTCTTGAGCCGGATTGCTTTCAGGCTTCATCTGAGCATCAACGGCCGCTGTGAGTTTGGCGTAGAGTGCTTTTTCTTCTTTTGACATGCCCATAGTTTTTTCTCCAAATAAAAAACTTGCGAATATGAATTAACATACTCGCAAGTATTAATTTCGCGTCTCGACGCCTAAATTAGCCTCAATAATAGATTATTTTACCGAATAACTCAATTAGTAAAATTGGGTGGTTTTGGTTTATATGCTAGATACTATTCTCAAACCCTAATTGCCGAAGACTTGATTCTGCCACATTTTTTTGGGAACGAACTTTCTCAAGTTCAGTCAAAAGGGTTTTGATTTTTTCAACTGTTGGAAAACCTGCCAGACTGATTTCGGGATTGGCGAGACCGCCAAAGGAAGTAAGTTCCTCTCCAATACTGGATAACTTACTGCCAAATTTTTGAAGTTGAAATTCCAGAGACACTAACTTTCTTTTTGCCTCTAAATAATCTGACATTATCTGTCCGTGAATTAGATTTTCTTCGTCAACACTCATAATTATTTTTCGATAGCTAGCCTTTGAGACTCAACTTGATCTAAGGCGAGTTCAAGCAGTTTACTGTTCGGAATTTCTTTTTCCTCAAGCTGCTCCCATCTCGCAACGGTTGAAAGCGACAATTCCAATATCTGTGAAAGTTTTTGCTGACTCATTCCTAATTTCAGACGCCTATCTTTTAGTTCTTTGCCGGTCATAAAAGGAATATAGCAATTTTGGCTATTTACTTCAACTACTTGCATTTACTTGTTTTCTCCATTATATCTAAAATAAATATCTAAATTAAGTATTTAATACTTGCAATGGATACTTAAAATAAGTATAATCTAAAAAGATTAGGAAATCAATATTAAGAGAGAAACAAAATGCTAATTCAAGAAACAATAATTACAACCGAAACAATGGCGGCTCAAAGCGTAGATTTTCAAATCACCACTTTTGAGCAAAGCACTTTCGCTTTCTGCGATGTTTGCGACCAAAGCGAATCCGGCCCGAAAGCGGTTTTGGAAGCAAAAGGATGGGGTTTATATCCAACTTGCCAATTTTGCCCAAACCACAACTAAAGACGAAAGGCTTAGAAAGTTCGCACCTCTCTAAGCCCTTCTTTTACCCTAAAAGGATAAACACTATGAAAGATAATACAACAAACAGGCGAGGGTTTCTAATTAACGCTTTAGGTTTTGCAGTTTTAGCACCTATTGTCATTCAAAAGCCCAAAATTTCGGATGCTCAAATACAAGAAAAATTAGACAAACTTTGTGATCTTTATTCACAGCTTAACAATGCAGACAGGCGAGATGTAATAGACGACATGCTTGCAAGAGCGGTTCGGCGTAAGGACAAGGGCGATCCCGTTGGCGGTAACTCGCTTGCTAAACTTGCCGTTCAATTGGTTAAAAATTACGGAGGCTAGGATGGATCTAAAAATAAATCAAAAATTCAAGGATTTACTTGACCCGCTGTCGGATGAAGAACTTTCCCAGCTTGAGGAAAGTATCTTGTCCGATGGGGTGAGAGAGTCAATCAAGGCATGGAACAACCAAATCATTGACGGTCATAACCGCCACGCGATTTGCCAAAAACACGATTTGCCGTATCCGGTAATGAATATGTTTTTTGCAGACGAGGACGCAGTTTTAGAGTGGATTTATACCAATCAACTCGGACGGCGAAATCTTTCCGACCATCAAAAAACCCTTCATATCGGACGGCTTTATAATTTGCGAAAATTAAAACAAGGCGCGCCCGAAGGTAGTAAAAACGCTGCCAAAATTAAAGAGGGCATTTTGAACCCTTTAATTTCTGATTCTGAAAAAGAGCCTGAAAAAACTGCCGAAAAGATTGCCAAAGAGTTTAAGGTGAACGAGTCAACAGTCAAGCGCGCTGGAAAAATCGCCGAAGTTCTGGAAGAAAACCCCGAACTTAAAGAAAGGTTTATCAATAAAGAAATCACCAAAAAGGAGATTTTAGGAAAGATGGAAGATAAAGAAGAAATTCCAATTCCGCCAAATGAACAAATGACCAAAATGGTTCGCCACCACAGCGAAAGACTGCAAAAGAAGTTGCAGGAATTAAGTAATGCGGTAGTCGCCGCTCAGGCATCATTTCAGGCGAACGGTTTGAGGTTTTCCGATTTCGCCCCCAAAATTTCAAGACTGCAAATCCGAAAGCTGGAACTTGAAGCAAACAAAATAAAAGGAGAATAAAATGCAAACAGAAATCAAGATCGAAGTTGTAGAAATTACACCGCTTTTGGCGGGAGAGTTTCTATCCAAAAACAAAAACTTTCGCACTCTGAACGAAATCAGAGCCGAACATTTAGCCGAACAAATCCGCCAAGACCGTTGGCAACTGAACGGCGAAAGTATCAAGTTTGATACCGAAGGGAATTTGGTTGACGGCCAGCATCGCTTGAGAGGTTGTGTTCTGGCAGATAAACCGATTCAAAGCGTGGTCGTGAAAGGGATAGATGCCACCAATGTTGATACCGGCGCGCCCAGAACTTTATCTCAACTCCTCCACAGCAAAGGACACCCTTACGCTACTCAGTTGAGCGTGACGGCTGCGTTTATTTACCGATTCCAACTGATGGGAACGTTTCAATCGAGCGATTATATTTCGCGTGATGATATTTTGAATTTATTGGAGAAACACCCGCGATTGTGGGAGACGATTCAATTTACCGGAAAAACCTCTCATCTTTTCGGCAGATGGTCTCTACATTCAGCACTTTATTTTTTGTTTGCCACTCTGTCAGATGTGGACGAAGCAACCAGATTTTATCAATCCCTGATGGACGGAATGGAGCTGAGTAACAAAAACCCGATCTATCATTTACGAGAAAGATTATTAGCCAATAAACACGCCGAAGCTAAACTCCAAACCAATCATTATGCCGGTCTGGTGATAAAGACATGGAATGTTTGGATGACCAAAGGCGAAATGAAGACCTTGCGCTACAATTTTCAGCGCGAAGGACTTCAACTGATCGTAGTAGAGAAAAGTCGCCAGGACTCAGGTTTGAAATTCGCTGGCGACTAATCAATTGAATAAATTCAAATTTAAGGTAGTGACTGCGAATCGCTACCTTTTTCTTTATAACACACAATTTCTTTTTAATGCTATGATGATTTTGGTATGAACGAATCAGACGAAACCTTAGAACAGCCAACCAAAGATGATCCGGTTTTGCAAGCAATTGCCCAACTATCAAAAAAGATGGATGAAATACGGGCTGAACTTGATAATTTCAAAAAAGATAACGATGCTCAGTTTGAAAATGTCCGAACCGGAATTGTTTTTAACAGTGTGGCGTTTGATCGGCTTAAAGCCGAAGTTCTTCTAATGAGCGCCAATGTCAAAGAATTAACTGAAGAGTTCCGGCGCGGCAAAGGAAGTTTTTCTTTAAAATAATTGCTTTAAATAAAAAGGTTGGTTTACAATGGCGGGATGAAAAAGTTTACTCTTTTCTTCTGCCTTTTGTTTTGTGTTGGGATTGTGGTAAGTGCTCAGGTGCGTTTTGTTGGTTACTAACATAATTGACAGTAAATTATTTCGGATTCTCTAACTCTTCTTTTAACTCTTCCGTCACATCTTTTCGAGCATCCTTGGCGGCATCCGAGATGGCTTTCTTTTTCTCTTTATCGGTCAGTTTATCAAAATCTTTGTCTTTAATAAGTTTATCCAAAATCGGGGCCAAGGTTTCGGTAAATCGTTTTTTGTGGTTTTGATATTGAGTCGGGGTCAATTCAATTTCTTCATCCTCAATCGTAATTTTCTTCTCAACGCTTGGGGCTTTCATTTTAAGAGATTCAAATTGTTTTCGAGATTGATCAGAATATATTTTATTAAAATCTTCCGATTGTCCGCCAAAATCAAAAGTTCCATTTTTCGCCGGACGATAGTTCGTCGGCTCGATCTGGTTAATAATCCGGTTGTCCCGGCTTTGCAAAAACGGTGGACGGGGAAATTCCGCAACGGGGAGTTGTTCGCGCAAGCCCGGAATTTTCTTCATGGTTGGACCAAACAAGCCTTTCGCCTCTCGCGCTTCGTTGTCTTCAATTTCCGCCCAACTATTAAGAATTGAAGGAATAAACGAACTGATTAATCCTCCGGCCCGTTGGGTCAGTGATTTATTTTTGCCGAAATATTCCTCAATTGAATTTAATAACGGCTGCTCAAAAACGACATTTCGGCTGATATCCGAGGCGACATCAAGCCCTTGATCAGTTTTTGTTTGTCCTTCTTTCAATGGCTGGTTGGATTGCTCGTAAATCGTGGCTCCCGTGACCATGATTTTACCAAAAGGTGGATCCGTGATAACGAACCTTCCGACATTTGGAATTTCTAAGCTTCCATTTTCGATGTCAGCATTTTTTCGACGGAAATACTCTTTTTTCTCATCGTTCTCGTCATAATTCCAAATACCTGATAATAAACCTTTGGACGCTAACAGGATTCCCAAAATCAAAGCGGAAGTGCCAAGCCCGGCGCGTCCTACCGAATGAGCAAAATAGGCTTGTTCACCACGGCTTAATACGTTTTCCATCATTTTTTTAACCGCTTCTTTGGCATCATTCAAATATTCATCTTTGAGTCTGCTTTTTACCTCACGGATTTTTATTTGATTTTCCAATTCACTAATTTTTGAGTTGACGGAATCGGCTTTATTTTTCAATGCCTCCAATCTTTTTTGCAATGAGGGAGACAGTTCTTTTTCCGCCTCTAAAGATTTGATTTCGTTGTTGAGCCGTTTTAATTCGGTTTGGTGTAATTCAATTTTACCGTCAACGTAATTTCTCCAATTTTTGCGGATCTCTTCACGGCGTTTATTGATTTGTTCATTTTTTTGTTGAACTAAGTCAACATTTTCCATTCCGCGTGGATTGTTGCGATAAAGGCGAATCCCTGCAGATCCCGCCCGAAGAAGTCCTAATGGGGTATAATCCAAAGTTCTCAGCACAATATTGGTCGGCGTTTTATCAAACGGAACTAAAATTTCAGTTCCGGCCACTGCTAATTGTCCAGCCAACCCTTTTTCTTTGAGATTTGTTTTCGCATCGGTAAAGGTCGAACTGATGACATTATCATTTTGAAACGTCATAAAATCCGCTTCCAAAACGGCTTCGGCTTGCATTTGCGGCGTCGGATTTTCAAGTAAATATTTCCGCCTTGCTCTCCAATTTACTGCACTGTTTTTGGCTTCGGTTTTGGCCAGCATCGCGGCTTGATTTTCCAGCGAACGACGAATTGAATATGCTTTGAAAAGAGCGTCTTCGGCAGAAAGTGTGCGAAAAACGAAATTCACATAGCCATCTAAAATCCTGAGCCCGGATTTATATTGCGATAGTTGTTGTTTTTCGAGATTCTCTTTGGTGTCTCCGTGACGAATGATTGACCACGCGGTTTTGATACCCGAATCAATGTCCAAAGATTTTAAGGTTTGATCCTGGCGAATGACTGCCATCACCGATTTAGCAATAGCAATCGGGTTTAACATCTCGACAGTTCTCTGTTTGGTTTTGACTGAAACGGCGGCATCAACCAACGCAGAAAGCGGGCGGTGTGCCTCTTCGCTGATCTGAAAGGCGGTATTGCCTAAAAGGTTTCTTAAATGAGTTTTAACACCCGTCAGCAGTCCGGCGCGGCGCAAACCGACAACCACATCGGCAACCGGAGTTTCGCGGGTATCATAGACCACCTTTTGAAAGAGGGTTTTGACTTCATCTTTCTTTTCTTTGGGTGCTTTGGCTAATAGCGGTCCGATGTCGGAGTTTTTGGTGACTTCGGCTAGAA
The DNA here is from genome assembly GCA_031413075.1 of Acidobacteriota bacterium. GTDB lineage: Bacteria > Acidobacteriota > Blastocatellia > Pyrinomonadales > Pyrinomonadaceae > JAIBCC01. The sequence goes on from JANOEF010000210.1 coordinate 11,300, forward strand.
ACTGTTCTCCGCGTTTGGCGAGAGATTGATTTTTGTTCTGGTTAAATCTTTGGTCAAAATCTATTTCATTGCCACTTCCAGTTGTTTCCAGAACTCCGGTTCGTTGTCGGCTTCCATCAGTTCCGGTTTTTCTTTGAGCAGTTTCCGGGCGGTTGAGCTCGCTTCTTTTCCGAATTTCTCCCGAGCCTTCATTTGAAGTATCAGATTCCTTCCCGCTTCCGGCGTCATTCTCTTGAGTATTTCTGTTTCTGACATTTTTAACAAATCTCCTTGCGTTTTCAGAATTTACTTGGATAAATTCTTTTTCAATATTATCAGCACTTGTACCTTGCTTTTCTAAATAATCAACGTAGGCTTCCTGAATGTTTCCTACTTGCTCATGGGTAATATCCAACTCCCGTTCGGCGTCATCCCTAAAGGTCTTGGCAATAACTTCTGCATGAGCAACCGCTGGCGAAATATCACCATAATCATCTAAAACCTTACTCAACGCATCAGTATATCCGGCAACGTCCTTAAACTCAAATAAATTCTGAGAAAGAAAACCCCTCAGCCGAAAATCTGCGCGGTGTGCTTTTTCTTCCTGAATGACGGTTTTATTCAGTTCATCACCGACAATTAACACTAAATCCCCAAAATCTTTATCAACTGCGTTTTTCAACTGATCTTCAAATTGTTTTAGTTTGACCTTTGCGCCATAATCATTCAAATTATGGACGCGTTCAAGTTGTAATTGGGTAAATAAATAATCTGCCGCTTTGGGTGGTAAATACATTCCAAGGAAGTTATCACCTTCCTCACCCTGAATCTTTTCAATGGTCTTTTTGAGCAATTCCGCCGCATAAGGATTAATAAAAACAATATCCTCTTTTTGATTCACCTTGGCACGATTGACAAGAAAATCGTTTGAAAACTTTTGTTTGGCAACCGTGCGCAATTGGTTGCTGATTTTTTGGACAACTCGATCAGATGATTCGGTGACGGTCGGGATTTGCTTGTCGAATAAGGGTTGATTTTCATTGTCGGTTTGGCTATTCTGTTCTTTAACATCTGTTTCAGCATTCACTCGTGACGGCTTGTCCGGCAAAACGTCTTGGACGTATGAGGAAAGGGGAACGGGTGTTTTTATTCCAAATTCCCCGTAATGCCTGACACCGCCCAATCGTTCGGGGGTTAATTCAGTTAGAGCGTCAATTACAAAAACAGTTCCATTCTTATCCTGAATGACATTTTTTTTATGCAAATCCGAAACGCGATGTTCGCGGTTGGCAAATTGTTCAGGAGTGAGTTCCGCATCCTCGCCAAGAATGCTCTTCATCAGCTCCGACACTTGGCGATTGGTGATGGCTTTGCCTTTTATGATAAAGGGTTGTTTGAGGATAAAACGAAACTTCCCGTCGCCGTCACGGGTAAAACCGACTAATTCATATTTTGTTTCCGGGAAAAAATAGTTGAAAAGCGAGATTCGTTCATCTATGAATTCAAGCGGGGAGTATTTAGGGTCAAAGTAATTGTAATCTACGGTTTTAAGGACAAAGCGACCAGTCTTATCTTTATAAATTCGAGCCTCTTCGCCCTTAGTCAGGTATTTGTGGTTTTTGGCGAATTCGTCGTAGTCGAACCAGATGTTTTCGTGTTTGGCGTATTTTTCGAGCTGCGCTTCTACCCGCGTGTTTGCCTCGATTCTACCTTGTCGAGTCTGTCCGCTTCCGCGTGGTGTTGCCTGATTTGTTCGCGCATCTGCTCCGCTGATAATGGATGCTTCAACATTTCTTCGACCGCCAGCAATGCGACCTTGCTCCTCTCTTGGCGCAAGTCGTGTAATCTCAAGCTCTCCGCTTCCAACTCTTCCGGCGACATCTTTAACTTGCTCATAATCAAAATCTCCATCCTTATTATACAGGTTTTTGAGGTTAAAAGCACCAGAAATTTTAGATGTTTTAGCCAAAAGCGGACCTTCTACTTCAGAACTCCGGGCGGGTAGTCGTCCCGATTCGCTTTCAGTTTTTGTTGATGTTTCGCGGCTTCCTTCTTGGCTTGAAGGTGTTTCGATTTCTCTATCCGTTTTTTCGCTATCCGCAGGGATTCCACTTTGACTATCTCTTCGAGCCACAATTCCTTGAATTGCTCCGGTGATACTATCTTTGATGGCTTGTTCGCTGAGTCCATATTTTTCTTTTCCTAATGTAATTATAGTCTTTTTACTGACAGATTTTAAATCACTGAAAGATTGAATTTGTCCCGATTCGATCTCAGTTCCAATATTTGACAAGAATTTACTAATATTTTCATCGTTTACAAATTTCCGCTTGTTTTTGGTCCATCCGAAATAATCAAGCAAGGCGGCTTCGGTTTTAGTGACAGCGGTTTCGGGTAATTTATAGGCGTTATCATCAAGCCATGCATTCCAATCAACCGGCGACATCTGCGAGGCTCGGGATTTTCCTACACTTTTCGCAATTTGATCCGTGACGGCGTTCATTGCCATTGTTGTTGATGCTTCGTTTTTGGGAATATCAAGATTTAAAGCCTGATGGACTTCCGGGTTTCCGGCAAAGTCTTCATTCATTATCAAACTTTTGATCTTGCCGAATTTCCCCTTTTCGCCCATCGGTTCGATGTTTTCAAATTGCTCAACTTCGACATTATGTTTTTCGGCAATATCTTCAGGTGACAAACCTTTTTCCAACTCACGGCGAATGGCTGAGTATTGGATTGACGTTAAGGGCTTGGCTTCTTGAACGGTTTCTTTATTTGATTGCAAATCCGTTTTCGGTGTTCCATCTTCACTAACTTCTTGGTTTTGCACAACATCTTTATTTGATTGCAAATCGCTAACCGCTTTCTTTTTATCTTCAATCTTAACAATCGGTTTCGTTTGTTCGCCGCTATTTGACCATTTTTTGAAGTCATCAAAAGACATTGGAGTAATGTTTTTTAAGCCCTTCCAGTCTTTTGCATAATTTTCCAAATAAGCGTTTCGGGCTTCGGTTTCGTTTTTAAAGCCCAACATAATTTTATGTTCGTCAAAGGTTCCGGTGTCTGGATGAATTTGGTCAACAATAAAAACCGTTCCCGCAAAATCTGTTGGGGTTCCTTCTTTGATGAATAAATCAATATTCTCGGAGTCGGCGCCGGTCGTAGATTTTAAATATCCATAATGACTATTCATTTTCCGCGACCACGCTTTACCAGATTTACTAACACCTGAGCGAGTGCCACCAACGGGGATTTCAACAGTAATTGGTAAACCATTGATATTGAGATGCCCCATTCGATGATTCCCTGCCTCCCGTTGGGCATCGGTCGGTTCTGGCAAATCATTCAAAGGTGAAGTGGAGGCTTCGTGGGCTTTCTCTTCGATTGATTGTGATTCTGTTTCACTCTTTACTTCAATGTTTGGCGTAACCGATGGTTTCAATTCCGTTTCTTTATGTGATGGTAATGTGATGGTTTGCGCTTTCGGCTGCAAAACGAAACGGTTTTGCCGGCGAGCTTCCACGGCTTCCGCCGCCGTCATAATTTCGTGACTTAAATTTTTACCGGGGAAGGACTCGGCGTCTGTTTCAATCTGATCCTGGGCTTTTTCTTCCGAAGTTACCACGCTGGAAGATAATTCTAACCCGGTGTCCTTATCAGTTGTGACAACTGCAATGCCTTTGGAAGTATCTTTGACTTCATCAACTTTACCGATTAAGGATGAAACGCCGTGTTTCGCCACAAAATCTTTAACTTTTTGGGAAGTATCCAGTCCGAAATCTTTGGATTTTTCAGA
>JANOEF010000211.1:0-4351 GCA_031413075.1 Acidobacteriota bacterium
GATGGCAAACGGCGAAAATATTGTGCCGATTCCGGGAACCAAGCGGCTCAAATATCTGGAACAAAACGCCGCCGCTACCGAAATTTTATTTACTGCGGAAGAATTGGAATCACTGGCCAACCTCGGAAAACCTGCGGGGGAACGTTATCCGCCCGTCTATCTTTCAAATGTCAACAAATAATTTAGAAAAGTATTTACAGCCAACCGAATTTTTAGATTGCGATAATCAATCTGTCCGCGATTTTGCCGAACAAAACACGATTGACACAACTACTGACACTGAAAAAGCCGTCAAGCTCTATTACGCGGTGCGGGATGGTTTTCAATACAATCCGTATCTTTTGGATTTACGGCGCGAAGGTTTGACCGCGAGTAATCTGTTGACTCGGAATCGTGGTTATTGTGTCGAAAAAGCGGTTTTGCTGGCAGCGTCTGCCCGGGCTGTCGGTGTGCCGAGCCGTTTGAGTTTCTACATTGTTCGCAATCACATCGCGACGGAAAAACTAGAACAGGCTTTGAAGAAAAATTATCTCGTCTTTCACGGCGCGGCGGAAGTATATTTGGAAGGGAATTGGTTAAAAACCACCCCGGCTTTTAATCAAAGTTTGTGCAGATATTTGGGAGTCGAACCGCTCGAATTTGACGGCACTACCGATTCGATTTTTCAGGAATATGATCATCAGGGAAATCTTTTTATGACCTATTTGCACGACTACGGGGCATTTGCTGATTTGCCGTATGACGTTTATTTACAGGAATTAAAAAAACATTATCCGCATATTTTCGGGAATGAAAAATATACAAACGGAGATTTGATTTACGATTTTACCGGGTGATATCCAGATTTTAGCACCAATGGCCAATTAACCATGGACAATGAAGAAAACCCAAAAACCAAAGTGACTCAACTATTTGCAAACTTTTCTCTATTTTCAAAAGGTCGCAAAACTTTTAGCTAAAATTTCTTAATTTTGGTTTTGGGTTAGAGAAAATCAAGTGAATGAATTTTCTCTAACCTCGGCCATTTTTACTTTTACTTTGGCATTGCAGCTTAATATGGATTTCCGCTCAAAACTCCATTGGTCACACTAATCGTATAAAACCCGGTCGTGGGTCTATTTTGCAGATTATAAAAACCACCGTTACCGATTTTCCAGATTTTGTAGTTGGAATAGGTCAATGATTGACCGGCGACACATCTTTCAGGAAGATGATCGGCGAGGATAAAATAAGCGTTTCCGGCGCCGATCACACTGGCAACTCCGAATTTATCAATGACCACCGAAGTAGCTTCATCGGTGGCAATGCCGAGAGCAACCGGACTTAATCCATCTTTAATTTGCCGGGCCAGAAATGATAAGGTTCGTCCCATTCGATCGCGTTGGAAAAAGTGTGTGTCGGTTAAGGTGACTTGCAAATTATTCCAATTGAACATGTTATAAGAAAATGAAATTGATCTGTGATAAGGATTGGAGAGCGCCTCGGCCGACGTTGCACTACCTTTGCAACCGTCATAAATGAAAGGACTTTGGATGGCCGTGCCGGCACTTGTTCCGCCGACCCCGCCGCCCCGGGCATAAACAAATTCGACGTTGGCTTCGATGCTGGTGCCTTTGAAAAACGTGACATAGTTACATTGGTCACCGCCGGCAAAAAAAACAACTTCGGCATTTCGGATGGCGTTATTGACACTTACATCACTGGCATCGCGAGCCGCGGTCATGACGATTGATTCGACCGAATCAACCCCGTTCATCGCATAAATATAAGGATTATAACCGTCGGCTCCGGATGATCGTAAGATCACCACATCAATTTTGGTAGCACAACTTGTGCAGCCGCGAACTTTGTCAATTATCCATTGCAGGGCCGCGTCAACATCCGCTCCGCCGCCGCCGAAATCATGAGCCGGACCATAAATGACAGGATTCACATCTGCCGGGTTGCCCGTCATATATCGCGTAATTTTTGCCTCGGCTGAAAAGCTAAACAAAAAGAGAAAGATGAAGATCAGAAAAAATCGTTTTTGCGGAAAATTATTCATTATTTGTCTCCTAAACATTGATTAAAAAGCCGGATTAGTATTAAAAAAGTATTTTTGAAACAGATCGGGAAAATCTTTGAGTTTATTTTTCATTTAGATTTAAAATTTTCCCAAATTCCTTAAACATATTACCGACTACACATCAATTTACCGATTGGACGGATAAACTAAAACGCCGGTTCTTCGTAGATTCCGTACACATCTCTGAGTGCTGTGCAGATTTCTTCTACCGTTATATAGGCTTTGACCGCCTCGACCGTCGCCGCCATCACATTTTCGTCCTGTTTGGCGGCATTTCGGAGTTTGTCGAGAGCAATCGTGACCGCCCCCTTATCACGTTTTTGTTTGACCTGCTGCATCCGTTTAAGCTGATGATCACGGACATTTTCGTCAATCTTTAAAATCTCGGTGTGAGACATTTCACCTTCCATCACATATTTATTGACTCCAACGATGGTTTGTTCTTTGCGTTCGAGAGCCTTTTGATATTGATAGGCGGATTCTTGAATTTCGCGTTGCGGAAACCCGGCTTCGATGGCTTCGATCATTCCGCCAAAACCGTCAATCTTGTCAAAATAATCAAAGCATCCGTCAACCATTTTCTGGGTGAGCGACTCGACAAAATAACTTCCGCCCAACGGATCAATCGTATTGGCGACCCCCGTTTCTTCGGCAATGATTTGTTGAGTACGAAGCGCAATCAAGGCCGCCTGGTCGGTCGGGAGGGCTAATGCTTCATCGTAACTGTCAGTATGCAGTGAGTTTGTGCCGCCCAATACTCCGGCTAGAGCCTGGATCGCAACCCGGGCGATGTTGTTCAGCGGTTGTTGTGAAGTCAGAGAAACTCCGGCTGTTTGGGTGTGAAAACGCATTTGCATAGTCCGCGGATTTTTGGCGCCGAACCTTTCTTTCATGGTTTTGGCCCAAACTACCCGAGCTGCCCGGTATTTGGCGATTTCTTCGAAAAAATCGTTATGAGCATTGAAGAAAAACGAGATTCTCGGCACAAATTCATCAACCTCCATTCCGCGCTCAACCCCTTTTTGGACGTATTCAACCCCATCTCGCAAGGTAAAGGCCAGTTCCTGCAAGGCAGTCGCGCCGGCCTCGCGGATATGATAGCCGCTGACCGAAATCGGATTGTATTTGGGCAAATATTTAGCGGCAAATTCAAAGGTGTCAATCACTAATTTAGTGGCCGGACGAATCGGATAAACCCATTCTTTTTGGGCGATATATTCTTTTAAAATATCGTTTTGGAGAGTGCCGGAAATTTTTGAGAAATCCGCTCCTTGTTTTTCGGCAAGGGCGGCGTAAAAAGCCAGGAAAATCCAGGCCGGAGCATTGATGGTTTGCGAAACGGTGACATCCTCGAGGTTGATACCGTCAAATAAAACTTCAAAATCGGCAAATGAAGAAACGGCGACACCGCATTTTCCGACTTCGCCTTCACTGAGGGGCGAATCACAATCGAGCCCCATCAGGGCGGGTAAATCGTAGGCCACCGAAAGGCCTGTTTGCCCGTGAGACATCAAATATTTGAATCGGCGATTGGTTTCTTCGGGCGAAGAAAACCCGGCAAATTGGCGCATTGTCCATAGTTTCCCCCGGTACCCGGTTGGGTGAATTCCACGTTTATAAGGGAATTCGCCGGGAAAACCGACCTCTAAATTTTCGCTGTCGGCATCGGTGTAAAGTCTTTCAACTGATTCAAGACTGACCCCCTCGAACCTTTCTTTTCGTTCCGGAGTTTTGTCCAAAACCTTTTTCAGAGTCTCAGCTTCCCAACGGTCTAACTCGGTTTTTGTGTCAACTGCATTTGCCATAAAAATAAATCCTGAAAATTTTTGTTATAATGTTATAAATTCAATCCTTACAATCTACCATAAACGCTTCCTGAAATTCTATCCAATGCAAAGCAGCAAAAAAAATATCGTCCGGGGTGGTCAGGTTTTACGAAAAAAATAAGGGAATTCGCCCAACCGAAAATACAAATCTAAGTTACTGCAAAATCAAATAGTTGTGATTGCGGAACAGAGAAATAACCAGGTTATTTCTCGGCAAAATATCGCGGATGGTTATTGGGAAATTGCAAACTTGGCCGATTCTTTTTACAATGTTGGCAATGAACAAAGCCCCAAAAAATTATTTAACGATATTATTTGTGATTTTTTTAACAAATTTAGTTTGGCTCAGCGGTTGCGGCGGCGGGGAAAGCACTAATTCAAACCAAAAAAAAACGACAGAAACAGGAAACGCAAATTCAGGCAAAAAGCAGCTCCCGAGCGATAATGTCGAAAATCTTTT
>JANOEF010000212.1:0-1601 GCA_031413075.1 Acidobacteriota bacterium
AAAGGAGAAACTAACTTCTTTACTGTTAGAGTCATAAGAGACAGCGGAGCTTACTATTTTTTCTTAAGCCCGTTTCTGAAAAAAATCAAGAGCTGATTCGGTAATTTAAAATCGGGATAATATACACTTAAAACAAAAAAATGAACATCTCAAAATTTGTGACATCCATTTGCCTCTTTTTAGGAATTATCAGTGTTGCACAAGCGCAAACTTCAGTTGAGGATATCGTAAAGGAATGGGAAAGAGCTAAGACCTACACCAAAGAATATCTTGATGCCATGCCTGAAGCTGGCTTCGCTTTAAAGCCAACACCGGAGATGCGTTCGTTTGCAGAACAAATGCTGCATTTAACCGATGCTAACTATGGATTCGCATCAGGTGCTACCGGTGAAAAAAGTCCCGTAGGTTTTGGTGAATCCGAAAAAACGGCGGACAAATCAAAGGCGAATGCTTCAAAACTGGTGTTAGCAGGTTATGATTTTGTGATCAGTAGTATAAAGAAAATGACACCTGCACAATTAAATGAAAGTATTAAGTTGTTTGGTCAATTCGATATGACAAAGGGAACCGCTTTGGCCAAATGTTTTGAACACCAGACCCACCACCGTGGACAAACTACGGTGTACATCCGTTTAGCGGGAGCAAAACCACCGCAGGAAAAATTATTTTAAAAAAAATACTATGATAAAGAAATATAATATAGTCGTATTGTTGAGCCTTTGTTCTTTTGCCGCATTGGGTCAAAAACTAAATCTGAAGAACCAGGAGTTTGAATTAAAAAATGTTACGGGTTCAATAATAGAATTTCAAGGTAAAAAGGTTTTGAAAATCGAGAGAGATTTAAAAGCAATTCCTTTCGATGTTAATCGTATTGAGGCAACGGTTGATGAGCCTCATTATGCACGTCTTGTGGGTTTGGAGGATTTTGAAAATGGAACGATAGAAGTCAAAATGTATAGCCAGTTACAGAACCCTGCGCCTTACCCTGGCATTGCAGGATTCATCGGCGTTTTTTTCAGAGTGCAGGAAAATGATTCTGCTTTTGAGTCTATTTATCTACGTCCAAAAGTGGGTAGAGTCAATAACCAAATGTTCAGAAATCATGCCGTACAGTATTTTTCGTATCCACATGCCAAATTTGAAACTTTAAGAAAAAACTACCCGGCGGGCTCGTATGAAGGCGCTGCTCCCGTGGCTTTGAATGAGTGGATAAAAATGAGGATAGAAGTGAATGGCGAAACTGCCGAAATGTTCATCAATGACATGAAGTATTCTTCTTTTATTGTGGATAAAATGCTGGGCAAAAATAAGAAAGGGTATGTAGGACTGTATGTAGATATAGGTACAATTGGTTATTTCAAAGATTTAAAGGTTACTAAAAGAGCATTGAAAGTGAAGCAAGCCGGTGAGAAAGTGAATGATATTTAATGTTTTCAATTTTGTATGTTACCAAAGCAAGCAAAAATTTATGAATGCTAAACTTGTTTTACATCTATTTTCATTCCTTTCTGTCGTTGTTTATGTGGCACAAAAAAACCTAAGAAGAGCGTTTAAACCCGCCAATGTGGTCAATAAAATTCCTTATGGAGCCATGCCGAAGC
>JANOEF010000213.1:0-16161 GCA_031413075.1 Acidobacteriota bacterium
ACGCGACCTCCAGCCGATAACTAAAGTTGGTGTTGGCATTTGGGTTTTGCCAACGAAACGTGACATCAGCTAATCCGTTTATGTTGGTTAGATATTGGTCAAGTGCGGGCGGCGCGATCAGCATCGGCGGTTGAAGTAAACGTTCTTTTTGCGAGAGCCGGTTATTTTGATTGATGGCCACGAATTCACCGTCTTTGATAACAGTTTTTTCATCCCCAACGGTTGATTCGACTCCGCCGCGACTGATTCGGATTTCGCCGCCTGTCCCGCTCGAATTAAAACTGGCATCTGTCTGAGACAGCAATCTATTTTCTACTTGTTTGATTTCGACAATATTGTTTGAGGCTTCGGTTTGGTCCTTGGTTTTGACGTTGATTTGTCCATCATCAAGGGCCACTCTGACATTTGTTCCGCCAAAAATAGAGGTACTGTCACGGATGACCACTGTACTGTTCGGACGCACCGTCAGGACCGAACCGTCAATCATCTGAATTTGGGCTTTTCCATCCGTCTGAGTCTGGATGGTGTCTCCGGCCGAAAGGTAGGTCGTGCCGACAGGTTTTTCCGTTGCGCGGGTCGAGGAGCGAATTATTCGAACATCCCCTTCAAATGAAATAAGTCTGGCGGCATCTTTCGGAATAGCGGCATTTTCAGAATTGCCGAGAAACCAATTGTTTCGCATTGCCCACCAAACGCCGCCGCCCAGCAAAGACAGCAAAATTATGATGACCACAATGCTATAAACACTGCTCTTTTTGATTTTCCACCAATCAACGTAATAATTACGGATTTTACTCATTGAAATCTATTCCGAAAAAACTATTCCGATAATTCAGAAGTTTCATCAATTTTTTCGCGTTTGGGGAAAATTAAAGACAAGACAATCGAAAGCACTAACCCGCCAACCACCACGCCTAATGAAATATTGATGACTTCCTGATTAAATTCGTGTTTGACATAACGATGCAAGAAATTTGAAAAGGCAGAATCACTGTTATGCCCGGTTACCATTATCAAGCCTTCGGCGAGAAGTGGCAAGAGCATTTTGACACCGATGAAGGTTAAAATAAAAGCTAAACCGAATTTTAAGTAGTGAAAACGGTCGGCTAAATCAGCCAAGAGGAAAAAAAATGTCCGTAAACCTAAGATAGCAAAGATGTTTGAGGTATAAACAATAAATTTATCGGTGGTAATCCCGAAAATTGCCGGAATCGAATCTACCGCGAAAACCAAATCGGTAAATTCGACCACGATGAGAACCAATAATAAAAGTGTTCCGGTTCGCACTCCATCCTGAATCACAAAAAATTTGTCTTCATCGTAATGTTTAGAGATGCGGATGTAACGGGTGACAAATTTAACTATTGCACTTTCGTGCGGTTCAAAATGTTCATCTTCGTTCCGAAACATACTCAAACCCGTATAGATTAAAAATGCGCCAAACAGGTAAATTACCCAATGAAACCGCTCGACTAACTCTGCGCCGGCGAAGATCATGATCATTCGCATCACCAACGCGCCCATAATTCCCCAAAATAAAACGCGATGCTGATACTTTTTTGGAACTTTAAAAAAATTGAAGATCAAAAGAAAGACGAATAAATTATCAACTGAGAGAGATAATTCGATTAAATATCCGGTAAAAAACTCTTTGGCTTTGAGCCAACCAACGGTAGAATCATAAGAATTGCTAACTACAAAATAAGTAAAAACATTAAATCCAAGCGCCAGCGAGATCCACACCGCACTCCAAATAAATGTCTCGCGCCGCGAGGGAGCATGTGAACGCCGATTGGCAATTCCTAAATCCACTGCCAGTGCAACCAGAACCGTCACAAAAAAAGTAATCCAAGCCCAAAATGGATATTCGATAGCATTCATAAACAAATAAAGAATACCTTTAAAGTGAAAAGGTGAAAAAGTGAAAAAGTGAAAAAGCGAAGGAAAGTGTTAAAAATGAGTTATCACGATTGTTCAAGCATCTTTTCACAAGATAATTTAGAGTTTTAGCCAAAATATAGCAAATTAGCCTAATTTTTTTCACTTTTCCCCTTTTTCACTTTTCCCCTTTTTCACTTTTTATCTCATCCAATGACAGATAAAAAATTGGCGCATCATGGTCTGAGAGTCGTTCAGGACGGTTTGGGTCGTTGCGATAAATCGCCGGAAAATCCGCATCTAAACGCGCATAACCAAATTTTAAGCCACGTTTCTGAGCAGGTTTGTTGACCAAAATATGGTCGAGAATTTGAGCCGAACCGCCAAAAACGTATGAGTACCGATTTTTAGCATCTATGTAATCGGCTAAATTGACCAGACCGGTTTGATAAGCGGCAGTTGAGGCCACCATCACCTTCGGTTCTGATTTGCCTTTGAGGATGCCGATTAAATCATTGTAACCGTCGTTAAATTGAAAAGCGTTAAAATCTCCGCAAACTATCATTTGTTCGGTTGGATTTATCACCGCCCGTTCAGCCAGAAATTTGGCCAGCCATTCGGCTTGCAAACGGCGTTTATGCCGAACCCGGTCGCCGTCTTGCGGGTCATCAATTCCGCCGTAAGATTTGAAATGATTGGCGATAACCGTAAATTCTAATCTTTGACCGGTTTTAGCATCGGCAACTTCAGCGCGGAGCAAAAATGGCGGACGGTCATAAAGCTTTTCAAAATCTTTGGCTCCTTCGGTAACGAGTTTTTCGTCTTTACCGAGAGATTTAGTTTCAACCGCTTTAACTTTTACTGTTTTGACCAAAAAGCCGACATCAATTCCGCGAATATCGTTGCCGTCTTCCAAAAAAGCTTGATAATTTGGATTCGGTTTTCCTTCGGCGACCGTCTCAGCATTAATCTTTTCGGCCAGTTTTTGGAGAACTTTTAGATTTTCTATCTCAATGACGGCCAAAACATCCGGACTTGAAAGAACTTTACGAATTGCCAGCGAAGCTTTGTTGAGACGTTTTTGAAAAACTTCGGCCGGATAAATTGTTTCTTTATCTATTTCGCTCGAGTTTTTTTTGTCATCGAAAAAATTTTCCAGATTGAAACTTCCAACCGTCACTTCGCGTTCACCGGCGGGCGAAGCCGGAACGAAAGTTTTATTGCCTTCAACCGTCGGCGGATTAGCGGCATCAGGCAAAATGGTGTATGCCTTAAATGAATAATCAACCACGCCGGTCAGATTTTTGATGGTTGCGCTGGAGGTGACGTCAATCGTTTGAGCCCCTGTTTGAGCATCGCTGTCAATCCGCAAAAGTTCAGGATTCATATCAAAAAAGGGAATAGTCTGGGGCAATTTATCTATAATCATCGTTAAAACCTCTATTCCCGGCTCACGAAAAGGTCGCGTGGTGCCGCCGATGACTCCAAAAAAAACGCCGTCCGAATTTGCTTCGCCGGTTTTTTCGTCCACCCGCCCGCCGGTTGGAGCCACGACATTTAAGACATCAATCTTAACGCGCATCCCCTCGAAGCGTTCCATTTGGTCAATTTTGCCGTTTGGATCGAGTTCGGTTCGGGTCAAAGTAATCGGGACGGGGAGCGGATTATTTTTAGAAATGACTTTTAAGGTAGGCCGGGTAAGCTGGGTAATCGGAAGAAAATAAGTGACATTGCGAGGAACAAACTCCGTCACCGTTCCGCTAACTTCGACCAAATTACCGATTTCAACTCCCAACGGTTTTTGGTCGCCGTGAAAGACAAACAACCCCTCGCTGGTTTTCGCGTTATCGTCAATCTCGGCATCGGGAGTTTGCAGATAAAATCCGTTGCGGACGGTGGCCGTGATAATTCCACGCACCGCCACTTGTTTATTAACCATCTCAGAAACATAAACTTCGCCTTGAACTTTGCCGATCGGGATTAACGTCTGCGCGAAATTTGAACTGACCGAGAGAAAGACGGCGAATAATCCGCCTACTACTAAATTTAACTTTTTCACTTGCTTTTCCTTTTGTTTGCGTCAGAAATTCAACGCTTTGGATGACCAAAAAACAGGTTCACGTTTTCCTGAGTTTTTACAATTTACCGAACAACATCAAAATTCCAATCACAATAAACGCTATCGCGACAATCCGTTGAAGCCATTCGGTAGGAATATATTGGCTCAAAACGCCGCCAAAAACAACGCCGAGGAGGGTGACCGCCACCAGAGCCAGACTCGCGCCCAGAAAAACCGAAAGTTTCGATTCGGTTCCGGAAGTCATTGTAATCACGGCTAGTTGGGTTTTATCGCCAAGTTCGGCCAGAAAAAGAGTGACAAAGGCAGTTGTAAAAATTTTCCAATCCATAAGGACGATTATAGATACCGGACATCAAATTTCAAATTGAATCTCTATTTTGATGTCCGGCATTTTTAGACGCCCATAATTTTCTTTAATTGAATAGTTATGGAAAATTTATCGTAAAGCGGTTTTCTGTGGTTGATGAGAGTCAGAATTTTTTGAGTTGTCGAACGATGAACCTCGGCAAATTTTGGATTTGCGCCAAGTTTTTCCAAAATTCGGCGCAAGGCTTCGATGATGCTGGTTACAAAAAGTGTCGAACTCGGATGTTCGCGCATCAGAACTTTTCCAGTCTGATATTCAAAAGTTTTGCCGGACGGATGCAAAAAAGGATAATCGGCAGAAAGTTCGGAACGGACCTTTGAAAATGCCAGTTTAAAATCAAGTTTGGCGGCTGCCAAAGTCTGGTCAACCGTTCCCAACAGCTCGCCGGTTAAATCTAAAAGCGTTTGCCATTCGTCAGCGGAAATCGGATGAGGTCGGGCTTTTTCTTCGACCCGGTTGTGCAGATCAAAGGGAAATTTCGGCAGCGGGATAATTGGCTCAAGTTTTTTCGGCGGATCCGTGATTTTGGCGGTCGTTCCATTTTGGGCGGAGGCAACCGCCGTTTTAAATGCTTCCAGCGGTTTCGGAATCGGATTGGAATTTCCGTTGGAGACTTTCGGTGCGATCGGCGGTTCAGTTTTAGGGGCTTCGGCGACGATGGTTTGATAAACGTGAATCGTTCCGCCGGCTTCCCGCGCCCGGATCAGAATCCGGTGAAAGGCTGCTTCGCCTTCGCCGATTCGTCCCGAAATTTTGTCGTGCTCGCGAACCTTTAATTTATTTCCCTCAACTAAAACAATTTCAGCATGATAATTATTCAGTTCAATTTTGACTTGTCCGATAAATTCGCGATTACGCAAATATCGGATCAACTCAGCGAGATTAACAAACGAAGTGTCTAAATTTTCATAAAGTGGACGATTATTCATTTGGATGTTTAAAAATATTTCTCCTCAAAAAAGTGTCTGGCAAACCTCGAAATTCGGCACAATTATAACTTTAGAACGGGGCTTTTTGATAATAAAGAACTAATTTTGAAAGATTTCCATTGCTTTTATCACAAAATTGAGACAAAATTCGCAAACAAAAAGCATTTCTAAAAAATAAACCAAAAAAGAGTCAAAAATCTATGAACTTATTTCGTAAAAAATCTATTTCACAAATTCAGGCAGATGCGGCTGCCGGTATCAGCGATGGCGAACATTCGGACCGGGTGCTTCGGCGGACACTTGGTGTCACCGATCTAACTTTGATGGGAATTGCCGCCATTGTCGGGGCCGGTATTTTCGCAATGATCGGGAAAGCCTCTTTTGACGGCGGACCCGCGGTTATTTTTCTTTTTATTTTTACCGCGATTGCCTGTGCTTTTTCGGCACTTTGTTACGCCGAATTTGCTTCGCGGATTCCGGTGGCAGGTTCGGCTTACACCTACTCGTATGCGAGTATGGGCGAACTGGTCGCATGGATTATCGGGTGGGATTTGATTGTCGAATATGCCATTGGAAATATCGCCGTGGCTATCTCGTGGAGTGATTATTTTACCGGACTTTTGAAAGGTTACGGCATCAATATTCCTCTGCATTTTACAATGGATTATTTAACTGCCAGTCGCGGATTTGAAGCTGTTACCAAAGCCATGAGCAATGGCGCAACAGTTGACGTCTTAACCAAAGCCTGTGAAGCCAAAGATGCCGTTGTCAGTTGCGGACAACTCGACGCTTACACCGCGTTTGCGGATGCGCCGAAACTCGGCAGTTTGCCGGTGGTGATGGATTTGCCCGCGTTGTTGATTACGTTGGTGATCACTGCTTTAGTTTTTATCGGCATTCGTGAAGCAAAATTGGCAGGAAATGCGCTGACAATTCTGAAAGTCAGCGTGATTTTATTAGTTATTTTCTTGGGCTTGTTCTACGTCAATCCGGGAAATTGGTCGGATTTTGCGCCAAACGGCTTTACCGGCGTGATGAAAGGCGTCTCGGCTGTATTCTTTGCATACATTGGTTTTGACGCACTTTCAACTACTGCTGAAGAGTGCAAAAATCCGCGCCGGGACTTACCGCGAGCCATGATTTATTCACTGGTGATTTGCACCGTTTTGTATATCTCATTGGCATTGGTTTTGACGGGAATGGTCAGTTATACCAAATTAAATGTCGGCGACCCGTTGGCCTTCGTTTTTGGTCCCGAAGGCGCAAACATCCCTTGGGTAGCCGGTCTTATCGCAATTTCAGCAGTCATTGCGCTGGCCACGGTGTTCTTAGTTTTCCAAATCGGACAGCCGCGCTTGTGGATGGCAATGAGCCGCGACGGATTGTTACCAAAAATCTTTTCATCCATTCATCCTAAATTCAAAACTCCCTGGTTTGCCACCATCATCACCGGCTTGGTAGTGGCCATTCCGGCTTTGTTTATGAATTTGACCGAAGTCACCGATTTGGCAAGTATCGGAACTTTGTTTGCATTTTTGGTCGTGTGCGCCGGAGTTTTATTCAAAGACAAAGAATTTGGGCGCGAAGACCGTTTTGTACCCTATATCAACGGGCAATTTATCACTCCGATCTTAATCTTGATTGTGTTTGGAATTGCCTATTACTTTAACAATAATCTTTTTAGCGATTTTCTGGCGATTGTTCCGAAAGAAGGAGAATCAACCTGGCAGGCTTTTTCGCATAAGATTCCGCTGATTGCCTTTTTCCTTTTGACAATCGTCATCGTCGGGCTTTCGCTGGTCAAAAAACTTTCGTTGATTCCGGTGCTGGGAGTTCTTTCCTGTGGCTATTTGATGACTGAATTAGGCTGGACTAACTGGTATCGGTTCGGAATCTGGATGCTTGTTGGGCTAATTATTTATTTCCTGTATGGACGTTGGAACAGTAATCTGAACAAATCAGAGGCTTCATAATTTACAATTCTTTACGTTTTTGTGACGGCTCTTTGTTGTATTGTAGCGTCTAACAATTTGAAATAACTTTTCTAATTTTTAAGGAGATAATTGGATGAAAAAATTTACGTTTTTATTTATTTTGGTTGGCTTATTTGCTATCAGCGCGTTTGCTCAAAACCCAAATTTTGCGGGCGAGTGGAAGCTGGATACCAGCAAATTAGATGAACGAAGAGCGGCCATGATCAAAAGTCAGACGATGACTATTACCCAGGATGCCGCAGAAATTAAGGCGACAACTGCAACTGAACGAAATGCTCCTCCGGCGGGCGGCGGCGGTCAAGGCGGCGGTGGCGGTCAAGGTGGTGGTCGCGGAATGGGCGGTGGCGGCGGTTTCGGTGGCGGCGACGGAACCTCAACCTACAAACTTGATGGTTCAGAAGTTGTGACTGAGCGCGAAACTCAAATGGGTAAAATTCCAACCAAAACAACCACTAAAATCAAAGATGGTAAATTGGAAGTTTCAGCCTCGACGACTTTTACCGGTCCAAATGGCGAAATGACTACAACCAGCAAAACTACCTGGGAATTATCGGCAGACGGCAAAACTTTAACCGTCAAAACAACTCGAAACACCCCGAACGGTGACATGACGACTGAATCAGTTTTTACCAAGCAAAGCTAGTCTGGAAATTTGAAGACTTTTTTAATGGCGCAAGGACTTTCGAGGTTCTTGCGTTTTTTCTGTACTTTTTGTCACAACTCTTTTTTCTGGTGGTCTCGAGGCATTTCCAAAGATAAACTTTCCTAATCTTTCGGCTTCTTTTTTTGCCCCTAAATCGAACAATTTTTGATATTCTCTGGCAGCCTCGCCGATTTTGTCATTTTTATAAAGAGCCAAACCGTATTGGTAATGAGCATCAATATCAGCAGGTTTGAGACTGACCGCTTTTTCAAAATGATATTCCGCTTGATAATAGTTTTTGAGTGACATATAGGTTTGTCCCAAATTAAAATAAGGCTCAAATGAAGTTGGATACTCGCGTTTGAGAGCAAAAAAATGGCGTTGTGCTTCCTCATATCTTTTCATTCTCAAATAATTAGCCCCGATCAGAAGTTTGGTCTCCTGATGAGTTTTATCAATTTTCAAAGAGTCTTCAAGCACCATCAGCGAGAGCTCATATTTTTTCTGTTCGTAGAGGGTTGTGCCTAATGTATAGAGTATTTTGATATTAAATTCATCCAGTTTAACTGCCAGTTTATTCAATTTAACTGCCAGTCGTAATTTCTTTTCGGCTTGCGGGTAAAGCTTCGCATTCATCAGCGGAAGTGCCTGTGAATAGAGACTTTGAGCCGATTTCATTTTCTCCTCAGCCGACATTCTTTCAATCTCTGCATCAGTTAAATTTTCGTTCACCGGATAATCGGCGGTGACCATTGAAGCGGAATTGGTGACATTGCCATAACCTGAACCGCTCCCGTCGGGCCTGGCGCTAATTGTCTGACCATTGCTCAGTTTTTGCATGGGGGGCGGCTGGTCATAGATTTGTTTTTTTCGTTGGCTGGTAAAAAAGGCATTTTGAAAAACCGAACCAAAAAACGGCACAAAAATAGTCATCAGAATCATCATCACGGTTAAAGACGCGGTGCCGCCGACCGTAATTAAATCCCGTTGGGCCTGACTAACTTCGCGATAAGCTTTTTCAGCATTGTTAGCCAAATTTAATTTCATTTGCTGGAGCGTGGTTGAGGTGCTGCGGAGAGTTCCCAAAAGGCTTTCGATATTAGATTCGATGTCGCGGCGTTTACCAGAATATTCAAGCTCTACCAGATTTTTAGCGGCGGCGGGCAAGAGGTCGAGGCTCTCGTCGGTAAATTGGTTTTCCAGATCTTTTCGCCATTGATTGATGATTGAGTTTATTTGAGCCTTGATGGCCAACAGCGATGACAAGCGATTTTCGTCCACCTCGGCGGCAGTTTTTAAGTTGTAGCGATTGAAAATATCGTAATGAACTTTTTCGATCAGCGGATGTTTCAAATCTGCCAACTTAAAGGATGAAAGATAAATTTTGAGTTGTTCCTGAAACGTCTCGTGACTTAATTGTTTAATTTGTTTGGCTTTTTCGTCATGCAATTTTCGATATTCATTGAGTTGTCGTTTAATTTTTGAAACCTCAAGGCTAAATTTTTCGGCCGAACTGTTAAAATTATTCCATTCGATATTTATATCTTGCCAGGATTCTTGTTTTACTTTGAATTCCCGCTGAAATTGGTGTTTAACCGTATGATGCTGTTGATAAAAGACATACACCGTTATGCCTAAAATAATTAAGCTCAAAAAGAAGGTCAATGCCCCGCCAAAAACAAAGGTCATAAATGTCAAACCGAGAAATTGGGCGAAAACGATTTTAACAATCTTACTTCGTTTGTTTTTTCGACAATCGAGAGCCTCCGGCGATGATTGAATCACAAATGGAAATTGAGAAGGCTGTAAAGGTAAGATTTGAGCCGGAGCCATTTGATTGATCAGGTTTTCAATCGTCAAAATGTTGAATTTACCTTCGTCGGTCTCAATACCGCTATTGATATAGGGAAACAGGATGAGCCCGGTTTTGGCTTCCATTTCGCACCACGGACAGGTGGTTAAATAGTCAAAATAATGATGTCCGATGTGGATTTGACAAGTTTTCAGATTTTCCGACAGATCCTCCAGAGCCTCAACCCATTCTCGCGGTTCAGGGCGATTCTGCGTCATAAAGGCGGCCGTGAACATCAGAGCTAAACGTAGCGGGAGGTGAGAAAGCGAAAGCGTGCCGGGCGGCTGTTTGACCTGGGTAACGGTCCGATTACCGTAGGCAAAACGGCGTTCACGAATGCAGTCTTCGAGCGATTTGTCCTCTGCGCCCAGATAATTCCCCGAAAAAGGATGTCTGCCCAAAAAAAGTAATTGGAAAATAATTACTGCTAAGCCAAAATTGTCATGTGTCGGGCGGCGGTCAACTTCACTTAAATCAACCCCTTGCAGTTCGGGAGCGAGATGTGTGGCGACCCCGACGTCGCAACGGTAACGCCGGGCCTCGGTTTTGATGCTGTAACTATCACAGTCAATCAATTTTACGGTGCCGTCAGCTAAAACCACACAATTGCCGTGATTGACGTCGCCCATAATATGTTCATTTTTGTGCAGAACATAAAAAGCCCGGGCGACATTGGCGGCGGTGTGGATGAGAAATTGCCAGGTTGCTTCGGGAAAATGAACGCGACGGCTTTTCAATGAATAAAGCTCATGAATTTCTTTGGCTTTGACATTCGGCATCAAAAAACCGACTATTTCGCCGTTTTCATCGTGCAGAGTATCAATAATCCAGGCCGCAATTTTAAGCAGCCCATCATTTTTATTGGCTGCCATCCAACGCAGTTTCTCGGCTTTTTCTACGTCAACCGAGGTGTGATAAATTTTGGCGACCAGAGTTAAATCGTGAGGGACAAAAAAGACCGTTCCTTCGCCGCCGCGTCCGATTTCGTGGGTTAAAACGTAAGATATTCCGTAGCTGTCGTAAAAAGTGGGCATAATTTTTAAGGTCTGCAGAAGCAGTGGCAGAAGCAGGAAAACTTTTCACCAAACTGCAACTGCAACTGCAACTGCAACTGCAACTGCAACTGCAACTGCAACTGCAACTGCAACTGCAACTGCAACTGCAACTGCAACTGCAACTGCTACTGCCTGTATCTCGACGCCAAAATTATCGTTTTATCATCATCAGTTTTCTCGTTAATTTTGGGTGAACTCAAAAAATTCTCGAGTTTTTGGTTCAGACTAATGATATTTCCATTGCGTAATGGTGCGATCATCGGCATTAAAAACGGCTCGTGCGGCTGATTGTTTTGATAATCTACCGCGACGGCAAAGATTCCGTCAGAAAACAAAATTAAATCCTCGATTCGTTGCTCAATGAGCTTAAAACGCAGACTTTCGGTTGCCGTTTGATCGGTCAAAAATTCGGTGACATTAACATATTCCGATTCCGTCGGCGCGATGGCGAAATGATAACTGGCAGATTCGCCTGAAGTGCTGAAAACTGCTCCGCCATCCCCGATCTGAAAAAACACGGCACATTCCTTTCCGACCACCGCGCCAACCAAAGTTGAAGCAAAATCACGAATCGTTTTTTTCTTTTTTTTGGCGATTTTGGTGATTCTTTTCTGAAAGAACGAAATCCAATGCTGGCCGAATTCAAGCTTCAAAGAACTAACCGAGGCGTCACGCGAATTGAGAAAATCGGTCACTTCTTTGATAAAAGACTGACAAGCGATTTCTGCTCCAACTTGTCCGTCCGATGTGCTTCCTGCGCCATCCGCCACGACGGCGATTAAAACCGAACCGTCTTTTGTTTCAACCGTTTGGCAAGCCAATCTGTCCTGACACTCAGTTTTTTGATTGAGGTGCGCCAGCCCGATAGCTGAGGCGTGCGCGACTCGCCAATGCTTTTCACTTCCCCGCGCCGAGTTTGAGTTTTTTGATCCCACAAATTTTCCAATCTTAAATCGTAATTAAATTTAAACTTCAGACCATCCGTAAGGTTTATAATCCGGAATCTGGACGCTATCGCCCGGATTCGAGCGCGAAACATTTTTCAGTGAAGCCGACAGCCACAAGAAAAATTCCTTGAAGCGCACCCCCGAAAGTTTTAGTGGTTCGCGTACCGAAAGCTGTTTCAGTACATCAAAATCTGCATCTTTAACCCCTAAAGCAAAAAATGAAAAGGACTTGGTTTCCTCGCCGGAACGAATAATCTGTGGTAAATGCGACCAATTATCGGTTGGCTCGCCGTCGGTTATCAAAAAAATCCACGGGCGGAAAAGTTTGATACCGTTGTCGCGTAAAACCTGTTTCCGTCGTTTCAAGAGTTCCAGTCCGCGGGTCACAGCCCCGCCCAGCGGAGTGTCTCCGGCTGCTTGCATCAGCGGTGGGCGAAACATATCAGCAGTCGCAAAATCCTGTAAAACGCTGACCGGCCCAAAAGTTACAATCGCAATTTCAACCCGTTTCATGGCCAACGAATCCTGGAAAATTTCTTCCCGAAATGCCCGTAGTCCCTGATTTAGTTCTTCGATTGAAGTGCCTTCCATTGAACCCGAGGTATCGAGCAGCAGCACACAAGGGCAACGTGGTTCAGGATTTTCGGCAAACTCTGCGGCGGCAAAAGGTTCTTGTTCATCGTAGTTGTAAGTGCGGTTATCCATAAATTAATCGTCAAAAGAGGCTTGTATCATAATGCTTTTTAATCAGAAATTGCAATATTTTTTGTTCTCAGATTTGGACTGTAGATTTAGGTGAAAATTTGAGAATTTCTTAAATTTCAGTTCTGGCAGGGTTGCTCTGCGCCAGCTTTGTTCAGTTGCAAATAGCCGGGAGCGGCGACAAGAATGCTTCCGCTCCCGGCTATTAACTTTTTTCTTGTTCTTTAACTTTCAAAAAATATTTTTGAGTCGCTCACGCGAGCAGAAAATTATTCGCTAATTCTAATTGTTTCTAAAACTTCCCGCGCCCGTTCGATTAGATTTTCGCTTTCCGAAACCTACAAAATCCTGTTGGGTGAAATGTTTGAGCCTTTTGTCTGGATATAAAGCGTCAACTCTTTGGGCGAAACTTTGGCGTTTGGGTCGAGCTTGATGGCCAGACCTTCATTAAGCAGGTCAGCAAAAGTTTTACGACATTTTGAAAATAAAAAAGTTTGCAAATAGCTGATTAACTTGGGTTTTGGGGTTTTCTTCATTGTCCATTGTCCATTGTTAATTGGGCATTGGTGCTTAGTTCTGTTAATCGAAACGACCCGCATTTTTTCGGCCAGTTTTTGCAATCTGGCATATTCAAAAAGGGTTTGGTTCTATTTGGTCTTGTGGACTCACCAAGCGATTTTGCGTAAAATGCAATCAGAAAAATGAATGGGATGAGATATGGAAAAAATTCGCGCTGAAAATGAATCTTCTAACCTGGAAACGACCTCCGAAATCGCCGATTACCTTTTGCTTAAAGACCGTGCCTTAAATGTAGCGGCAGAGGGTATTACGATTTCGGACATGCGTTTGCCTGAGCAACCTTTGATCTACATCAACGAAGGGTTTGAAAGACTAACGGGCTACTCGGCCAAATCTATGCTCGGGAAAAACTGTCGCTTTCTGCAAGGTGAAGATACCGATCCCGCAACTGTGCAAGAGATACGAGATGCCCTGGCAGCGGGCAAAGAATGTACCGTCGAGATCTTGAATTACTCAAAACACGGGAAACGTTTCTGGAATCGGCTTTCACTGACTCCCGTCCTGAATCCGGAGGGAGTGCTAACTCATTTTATCGGAATTCAATCCGACATTACCACACGAAGGAATGCTGAGGAAAAACTGCGGGAAGCCAATCGTCAGCTGGAAATGACAAACCGGCAATTAAAGAAAGATCTCGAAGCCGCCGCCAGAATCCAGCGATCGCTTCTTCCTGACAAAGAACAACAGTTCGAAGGAATAAATTTTTCGTGTCTGGTCCAGCCGTGTGATGAATTGGGTGGGGATACGCTGAATGTGATTCGTTTAGATAGAAACCGAATCGCTGTTTATACGGTTGACGTGAGCGGCCACGGAGTCCGCGCCTCTCTGCTCTCAACCACGCTGAGTCATTGGTTTACCCGCGTGCTGGATAGTCGCTCGAATCGTGCTCCAAAAACGTTTTCGTTCACCTCTGTCGAAGTTGCCGAGGAGTTGAATCGCCAATTTAAGATGGACGAAGAGCATGCTCAGTATTTTACAATGTGTTTCGGAATCATAGACTTGAAATCTCGGGAGTTTCGTTATGTCACTGCCGGCAACCCTCCGCTTGTCATCGCCCGTGCCAATGGGATGATAGAGGTTCACGACTCCGAAGGATTTCCGGTCGGACTCATAGAACAAGCCTGGTATTCAGAAAACGTGATCAAACTGACGGCCGGAGATCGGGTTTTTCTTTACACTGATGGTGTTACCGAGGCTGAGAATAAACATGAGATTGCCTACGGCACTACAAACCTGACAGCCGAAATTGAAAGAAATCGGGGGCGGAGTTTAAACGGCTGCGTCGGTTCGATTTTGGAAAGTGTGATGTCGTGGGATGAAGCCCGGGGGCTCAAGGATGACTTTTCGATACTTGCGTTTGAACTCGCCAAATAGGAAACGGAGCGCGTTGTTGGAGTCGAAAATGGGATCCGCCCCTCCAGCCTGAGGAACGTCAAGGTTGGAGCTGGGTTCCTCGCAAATTAATTAAACATGGCGACTTCGTTTCGCTTCGCATTTGCTCCATTTGCTGCCAAAATTTCAGCCCCCTCAGCGTCGGAGGGTAAAATAGCTAAAGTGTTATTCAGTAACCCTGACGAGACGAAAGCCAAGGTCGTAGCTCTCATACGACGGCGGGTAGTAGTCGCGATCACCCGAACGTGCGAAGACGGCATCATGGTTCCAACTCCCGCCGCGCAGCACCCGGTCCGAGCCTGAACTTGCTCCTATCGGATCACTCACATTTCCACTCGGATAATCCCCAGACCAATCTGCGACCCATTCCCAGACACTTCCGTGCATGTCATACAAACCCCAGGCATTCGGTTGTTTAGTAGCAACCTCGTGTGGCTTGTTTCCTGAGTTTTCACTGTACCAGGCCAACGAATCCAAATCACCTGCATAATCGCCCATTGTCCCTGCCCGACAGGCGTATTCCCACTCAGCTTCTGTCGGCATCCGGTATGTCCCGTCTTCTTTCGAGTTTAACTTTCTAATAAAATCCTGCACATCTTCCCAATTCACACTCTCCACCGGACAATTATTGGAATGCTTGAATTTACTCGGATTAGTTCCCATCACTGCCAACCACTGAGCTTGGGTCACTAATGTTCGCCCCAGGTAAAATCCTTGACTGATTGTAACCTGATGAATTGGTTCATTACTGCTGTCACCCATCAGAAATGATCCTGCCGGAATTTTGACAAACTCCATTCCAAGCGAGTTTGTCAAGATTTTAGCTGAACTGGAAGAAATTGTTTCCATACTCCAATCGTTGTTAATAATTGTGTCCTCTTTCAAAATCGGCGTTTCAATTTTTAAGAAAGGATTTTCCAAAGCCTCCCCAAAAAGCCTCAAATTTAATCATCTTCAAGGTGATGTCTTCGCTTTTCGCTAATTTTATGGCAACTTTTGGTAGTGCAAAGCCTGTGGATTGTCAGCTAACCAAACATTGCCAAATCCACCGCTACCAAGAAACTTTTCGAGTGTATATGATCCGAGCACATCGCCAATTTTAGCCATAACCGTTACATCAAACCTATACAAATCTGCACATTGTCCGATTTGCCGTTGACTTCCTGCTTCATCGTGTCCTTTGAGTTTTGAACTCTCCGTTTGTTCGACACTCCACCGGCTTTTGTCTCTTTTCCAAGACTCTCCGTGTAACTCACGGAACTATTTTCCTGATAATTTTCTAAGTTTATGGCGGCATTCAAATCTCGGTTTATCTCCAGTCCACAATCTTCACAGTTGTAAATCCGCTCCGATAAACTCAACTTTTCTTTGATCTTGCCACAACTTGAACATATTTTACTGGATGGGTAGAAACGATTGGCAACCATCACTTTTGCTCCATACCAACTCGCTTTGTATTCCAATTGCCTTCTGAATTCATAAAATCCTCCATCCAGAATTGCACTTGCCAATTTATGATTTTTCGACATTCCTTTGATGTTCAAATCTTCGATGATAATTTCGCCGTGGTTTTTGGCTAAATGACTCGTTAATTTGTGTAAAACGTCTCGTCTCAAGCAAGCTATTCGATAATGAATCTTAGCGACTCTCTTTTTTGCTTTGTAGTAATTATTTGATTGTTTCTTGGCTCCTTTGATGAATTTCCTGGAAACTTGGTGTTGAGCTTTCTTTAATTTCGTCAGA
>JANOEF010000214.1:0-1817 GCA_031413075.1 Acidobacteriota bacterium
CAGCGACCGCAGAAGTCGCAGTTGCTTCGACAGCAGATTTGGGTGCTGGAACCGGACGTGGTGCTGCCGCAGATGCAGCTGCTGCGCTTGCCTTCAAAGGAGGTAACGGCCCACGGGCCGCCTTGCTTTAATATTTTGAGCAAAGTACCTTCTTTCAAAGCAGTCAATTCCATGGTTGCTTTGTCAGTATCAACTTCGGCAATTGTCTCGCCTTCTTCAAATGCTTCGCCTTCGGCTTTCAACCAACGGGCGATTTGGCCTTCTTCCATGGTTGGTGAAAGTTTCGGCATTAAAAATTTATCAGCCATAATTTTGATGATGTGAAAAAATGCAAAAGTAAAAAAGTGGAAAAGCTCGGTATTTCCGGAACCATCAATCTTATTTACTTTTTAACTTTTAAACCTTTGCGCTGCACTCATTTGCAAGCGTTGTTCCCGTGTTTTTTTTGGCTCATTATAACCTTTACTTCCAAAAGGCTGTAACTTTTCGAGCCACAAATCTGCTAAAAATTCTAACTCTGTTTTGATGTCCAGATTTTCTCGACGTTCAAGTTCTTCTAAAATCTCAAAGCCAAATTTATTTGCTCCAAGTTCGTTCCAATCGGCTTGCATTTCTTTTTGATGGTGACAATTTGCCTTTAGCTGAAACTTGATTCGATTAAAAAATCCATCCAAATTTTCGCTTTTACCAATAAAAACTTTATCGTTCACCAAATTACGAATTTGAAAAACACCCATTGGTCGGGGAGTTTGTAAATATTCAAGCTTTAAGGCTTTTTTGTTCAAGCTGCTAATTTTTCCTTTAATTTGCTGACGAATACCGAGTCATTTAGGAGTTCTTCGCTCAGTTTACGTTTTTCGATTACTTCTCGTAGAAGTGCATTTAATACCATATCAATTGAATCTTCGTTTCTGTTTTTTGACTCAGTTTCTAAATATTGGTATAAATCGGCATCAATACGAACTTCGGAAATAACTTTGCATTCTTTCAAGTTTACTTTTTTGGTAGTAAAATGACGACGTTTAATTCGATGCAATCCGTGTAACTTTTCTTCTTTTGGAGTTTCTAAATACTCTAACTTAGTCTCGGCTTCTGTTTTCGTCATTCTGTTTTACCATCCAATTTTCAGCTATTCTAACTGTGATGAAATGGAGCTCAGTTTCAGTTGTTTCGGTAAAAACCAAATAAACCAAACCTTACTCAGCAGTCAGTCCAATAATTGCAAATCGAATCTCATCGTCTGTAGAATGTTCTTCGTCAACAAATTCAACTGCAAACGGGTCAGCAAAAATATCTTGAAGTTTATCAAAATCAACTCTATGAGCAACTTTTACTTTATCAAATTTTTGCGGGTTCCAAGTAAATTTCATTTATCATCATCGCCGCGATTATTTTTTCAGATGACATCTTTTGTTCGTCAAACTCAACAGCAAAGATAAGGCACAATCTTTCTTGAAAATCCTCTAAAGCGAACTTTTTCAAAATCAATAGTTGGAGTCGGCAATGGTGGACAAGCGTTTTCAGGAACAATCCAAAAATCAATGCTTAACTTTTCACGAAAACCGCCTTTAACAAATACTGTCTTTCTTTCCTCTACTCCATGATAAAATAATGACGCTCCGATCCCTTTGAGATGTGCATCAAGTTCACCTAATTTATTTATCCTTCCTCCATACAAGATGATATAGGCCGTATTGCTCGGAGATTTTTTAACCTCATCACTGAACATACCGATTTCTCTATTGCCATCTTCGGCTCCAAAATAATTGTAAGAATCATATAAATTTGCCTTAAGTTTATTTTGTGCAAAAGTTATT
>JANOEF010000215.1:0-7059 GCA_031413075.1 Acidobacteriota bacterium
GGTTTGCTCGGTCCCGGCGAAGCCTTGCCCCTGCCAACCCGGATTGTGATGATGATCAGTAATTTCCTGGCCGGATGGGGCGGACTGGTGACTTTAGCCAGTTTGATTGGCGGCTCGATCGGGATTCGGGCTTATTACAAAACGCCGAAGGGACGTTGGCAGATTGATGCGCTGTTACTCAAAGCGCCGATTTTCGGCAGCATTTTGCGTAAAATTGCAGTTGCTCGTTTTTCGCGAATTCTGTCAACCCTGCTCTCATCAGGTGTTCCGATTTTGCAGTCACTCGAGATCACCGCTAAAACGGCCGGAAATGTCATTATTGAAGACGCAATTTTGAAAGTGCGGGCCGGAGTCGAACGCGGCGAAAGTTTTGTTGAGCCCTTAAAAGCGACGGAGGTCTTTCCGCATATGGTCGGACAAATGGTCGGGGTCGGCGAACAAACCGGCGCCCTGGATGCCATGCTCGGAAAAATTGCCGACTTTTACGAAGATGAAGTGGATGCGGCCATCGCCGATTTACTGGCCATGATCGAGCCTGTTCTGATCGCCTTTTTAGGCGTCACCATCGGCGGTATCGTTATTTCGATGTATCTGCCATTGTTCACTTTGATCGGAAAGTTAGCGGGTGGCGCGAAATAAAATTTCCAAGGACTTTGAGGAGTTAAAAAAGTTGAACTACCAAAATTGTCCGGTTTAGATAATTTATTCAACGTCAAATAAAAGAGAGGAGGGCATTTTAATTAAAGCCTCCTCTCTTTTATTTCAATAACTTTTTAGTGTATAAGCCTAACTCATTGAGTCAATTGCACCAATTTCACCGTAATTCAATTCCTGTTTTTAAACTTAAGAATCTTTAATGTAACCGGATTGACTCAATCTGCTCACCCAGAACAATCTTTACTTGATGGTTTTGCATATCATTCGCTAATGGAATCTCATTTGATGTCAATAATTTACCGTCAAGCCAGGTTTCAATAACTCCGCGACAAACACTGGCCGGATTTTCAACTTTTATTTGGTAAAGCGTTTTTTCGTGTCGGTAATCAATTTCAAAATCTCGCCAATTGCGCGGAATGCAAGGTTCGATTTTTAACGTCTTGCCTTGCAGCTGAAAACCAAGCATTGTTTCGAGTGCGGCGCGGTACATCCAGCCCGCCGCGCCTGTATACCACGTCCAACCGCCCCGTCCCAAATGTGTGTTTTGGGCATAGACATCGCCGGCTAAAATGTATGGTTCAACTTTGTATTTGTGCAATCCGGCCCGAGTTGAAGCGTGATTTATCGGATTCAGGAGAGCAAAAAGTTCGCCCGCTTTATCGCCATCGCCGAGCGTCGCAAATGCCATCAAAGTCCAGATTGCCGCGTGAGTATATTGACCGCCATTTTCGCGGACACCCGGAATGTAGCCTTTAATGTAGCCGGGATTTAACGAACTTTTGTCGAATGGCGGAGTAAATAACAGCACGATTCCATCACCGCGCCGAATCAGATATTCATCAACCGAAGCCATAGCCCGGGTTGCTTGATGAGAATTAGCACCGCCCGAAATGACGCTCCATGATTGGGCGATTGAATCAATTTTGCATTCTTCATTTTCAGCCGAACCGAGCGGCGTCCCGTCATCAAAATAAGCACGGCGAAACCAGTTTCCATCCCACGCATTTTTTTCGAGCGCGATTTTCAATTCTTCGATGGAGGTTTGATATTTTGTTTGGCGATCCTTTTCACGGCAAAACGGCAAAAAATCCGTTAACGTTTTGATTAAAAACCAACCGAGCCAAACGCTTTCACCTTTTCCGCCGTTGCCGACACTGCTCATTCCGTCGTTCCAATCGCCCGAACCCATCAGCGGCAAACCGTGTTCGCCAACTGCCAAACTGCGGTCAATGGCCCGCGCACAATGTTCAAAAACACTAGCAGTATCGGCTGAAATTGTCGGTTGCGTGTAAGAATCATCTTGGCCTTCGATGAGTAACGGGGCTTCGATAAACGGTATAATTTCGTCAAGAATAGATTCATCGCCCGTCACCTTTACATAAAAACTCGTCACAAACGGCAACCATAATAAATCATCGGAAAATCGGGTCCGGACCCCGCGACCAGTCGGCGGATGCCACCAATGCTGGACATCACCTTCGGCGAATTGATGCCCTGCCGCCAGCAAAATTTGTTCGCGGGCAATATTTGGTTTGGCATATACCAACGACATTACATCCTGCAACTGGTCACGGAAACCAAATGCGCCGCCCGATTGATAAAAGGCGGAACGTGACCAAATGCGACACGACAAACCTTGATACAAAAGCCAATGATTGACGAGCGTGTTCAATGCGGTATCAGGCGTTCTAACCTCAAGTGTGCCAAGTGTTTCATCCCAATATGAGAGAACTTCAGCGAATGAATTTTTAATGTTTGAAATCTCTCGAAAACGTGAAATTATTGCTTCGGCTTCCGCTTTCGTTTCAGTTTCGCCGATTAAAAAAAACAGCTGGCGGGTTTCGTTTGGTTCGAGTTCGATCATTGTCTGCAATGCCGCGCAGGCATCCAAGCCCGCACCGGTTTTTCCTGATAATTTTTCTCGTTTCAACGCGGCTGGATTTTTCGCACTTCCATTTCTGCCCAAAAATTCTTTGCGGTCACAGGTTAGCGAAGTTATTTCAGCATTTGAGGCGACAAAAGCGATTCGGTCGGCAAATTCATTATTGAAAGGATTTTTGGCGAAAATAACATTTTTTTCTGGGTCGGTTTCGGTGATGATAAACGGCCCGGTTTGGCTTCGGCTAAAGCCTAAAACGAGTTCATTGTAATTGGTAATGGATAATTTTCGACGTTGGTTTGAGTTATTTTTCAAACTAATTAGCGAAATTTTGACGGACGCCTCAAGCGGGACAAATAGCAAAAGTTCTTGGGCGATACCGTGGCTCTCATGTTCAAAAATTGAATAACCTTGACCATGTTTGATGGTATAGAGTTCGGCTTCACGAATGGGCAAAGGCGTTGGCGTCCAAACTGTGCCGGTTTCTTCATCACGCAAATAAATCGCTTCGCCCGTCACGTCGCTGACGGCATCATTTGACCACGGTGTCAGACGATTTTCGCGGCTGTTGATTGACCAAGTAAAACCTGCGCCCGCTTCCGACACTTGAAAACCAAACGCTTTTTCGTTGGCAATCACATTGAGCCACGGAGCAGGTGTCCATTGCCCTTCGCCGAGAATCGTCAGGTATTCTTTGCCCGTCTGACTAAATCCGCCGAGTCCGTTGAAGAAAGATAAATTTGGCGCGGGAATCGGCGCATTCGGAAAAGTGCGTTCAGTATTTCGGGCGACAAAATCTTTTGGCAATTCGGTTTCAATCTGTTTTCGTAACACGGCTGATTCAAAATCGCCGCGTTCAGCCACGATCACCACCCGTGCCACGGTGTGCAAAAGAATTCGGTCAGATTCAGGCAGTTGGTCATTAAGTTTGAGAAAAATTCCGCCCGTTTTGTCCAATAAATGTGCTTCACCGCTGGCACGGACAAGTTTTAATAATTCGTCTTGCAATGATTGAAAGTAGCTGGATGGATTGTCGTTCAAAATTACCAGCTCAAACTGTAAACCTTTCAAACGCAAATATTCGTGGGCGTTGAGCAATTGTCGGATTTGCGGCAAGCCTTCACTACGATTGATGCGGACCAGGACTACCGGCAAATCTCCGCCGATGCCGTGAACCCACAAATCGGATTGGCGTTTGGTGTTGAGTGCCAAAACTTTGGTGCGTGCGCGGAGCGAAATATTCGAATACAAAAGGTTGGCGGCGAGTCTTTGAAACAGATAAGCGGTTTCGGGTTCAATGTTCAAATGGCGCATTTCGACCTGTGAATGTGTCCACGCCATCGCCGCCTCGCGTTCAAAAATGCTGGCATCGTGATATTTGTCGGCAAGTCGCAAGGCTTCCTCGGATGAATGCGCCACCGAAGTTGTAAATGAAACATAAACGGTTTCGTGCGGCTGAATCCGCAAACATCTTCGCAACGAAAAAATCGGGTCCAGGACTGCGCCAACCGTGTTTGAAAGCGGACGATTTTCCATTACAGCCACCGGGTCACGGGTATCGTGTCCGCGACCTAAAAATCTGGCGCGGTCTGTTTCAAATTGGATCGAACCTACGGTTTCGCCTTCGGTGGCAATGGTGTGAACTGCCCAAATCGGCTCATCTTTTTCGGCTCGCGGACGGCGTTTGGCAATCAGCGAATTTTCGGCCGAATTAAAATGGGTTTCAATAAAAAGATTGCTGAACGCGGGATGAGCCGTGTCTGCAATGGTTGGAACTAAAACAATTTCTGCATAACTTGTAATCTCAATTTCACGGACTCTGCCCGAATTATTAGTAAGCGAAACGCGCCGAATTTCGGCATTATCTTCGGGCGAAACGATGATTTCGATGCGGGTTGCTACATTTCCGTCACGGCGTTTGATGACAGCTTTATCTTCGGAAAAAGCAACTTCGTAAAATCGCGGCATTTTTTCAAACGGTTGATAGCCGCTCGACCAAATTTTGCCGTTTTCGATGTCGCGCAGATAGATAAAACTACCCCAACAATCGCGGGTCGTGTCTGAACGCCAACGGGTCACGGCAAGTCCTTTATACATCGAATAACCTGCACCGGAATTTGTCAACATCACCGAATATCTGCCGTTTGAAAGGATTTGGGTGCGTGGGGTCGAAAGGTGCGGCGTGTCAAAAGTTCGCGTTACCCGTCCCGAAAGTTGACGCACCAATGAATTTGAAACAACTTCTTCGGCTCGCGGATACATGGCCGGAGCGTTATACGGAATTCGTTCTTGCAAAAGAAGCTCAGTCGCTTGCACCAACGGCTCGGCGTGAAATCGTCTTTGCATAATATTGGAATGCACCAAATTGTTAAGCGCGACCAAAATCATTCCTTGATGATGCGCCATAAATGCCCGAATTAAGGTGCGTGTTTGATTCGGCGGAAGTCTTTCGGGCGTGTAATCAATCGCTTCGTAAAATCCAAACCGAGCCAGCGCACCTGCTTTGGTCAAAGTCCGAAAATTTTCCATGGCGGCGGTCGGCGAAATGATAGCGGCAAGTGCAGTCGAATAAGGCGAAATGACTAAATCTTCGCTCAAACCGCGTTTTAAGCCGAGTCCGGGAACGCCAAACGCTTGATATTGATAATTTAACTGCAAATCGCGGGCGTTATAGGCAGATTCCGAAATGCCCCATGGAACATTATTTTCTGCCGCATATTCGATTTGTCTTTCGACGATTGCCCGATATGTTTGATTGAGAAAGGTTCCGTCATAATCACGCATGACGAGAATCGGCATCAAATATTCAAACATGGTCGCCGTCCACGAAATCAACGCCCGACTCGAATTAACGGGAGTCAGTCCGCGCCCCAAACGAAACCAATGTTCTTGCGGAATTTCACCTTTCGCAATTGCCACAAAACCCGTCATTCGCGCTTCTGATGCGAGCAAATCGTAATAGGAATTGTCGAGTTTTTCACGTTCGACATTGAAACCGATAGCAAAAACTTTGCGTTGCGGGTCGAGCAGAAAACTAAAATTCATTTCCTCGACTAAATCGGCGCATTGCCACGCAAAATTATTAAGGTTTGCCACGGTAATAATCGCCAAAGTTGAGGCTTGTCTGACCATTCCCGCGAGAATGTGCAAGGCGTTAAGGGAAGCGTTGGTATCGCGTTCAATCATTTCCGAACTTTTAATTTTTTGGGTGATTGTCAAAAGTCGCAAAAGCAGAGCGTCATAAAGTTCGGCAAGTTCGGCAAGTGAGGGAAAGAAATTGAGTAAATCCATAATTTCCCGCCATTCTTCCTGAATTTCGGGAAAATCACGGCTGATAATTTCTGACAAATGCGAAAAATCGCTTTCTTGCCACGGGATAAATGTTTTGATGTCGCGCTGAAAAGTCCGGGTTTGATGCGATAAATCCGAAGCCCAAAACTGCAATTCATCAAAATGTAATCCGCCGTGTGCTTGCGCCAAAGCACCCGTAATGTCTTTGATAATTTCGATGTGATGAATCAACGAATTGAGCAAATGGAGCCATGAATCAGGAGTTTCATTTGGACGATTATCGAGTAATTGCAGGCAGGCTTCAATTTCGTGATTGAGATGTTTGGTTGAAACGGCTTCGGTGCGTTGGCGGACGACATCTAACTGCATCGCTTCTTCGCGCATCATTTCCAGCGAATCCGCTAGCCCTTCTATCACTTTTGTATCAAACAGCTTACGGTCAGCGATTTCAAGAACTGATTGTTTGACTGCCAGTAAATGCCCCGCCAGATTTCCGCTATCAACGGTAGAAATATAACGCGGATTGAGTGGTTCAAGCGTCTGTGTGTCATACCAGTTGTAAAAATGCCCGCGATATTTTTCGAGTTTTTCGAGCGTTCCAAAGGTAAAACCGAGCCTTTCGGAAAGTTCAAGCGTCCCGATATACCCAAAATCATAAGCCGAAACGGTTGAAAGCAGGAGCAACCCGATATTGGTTGGCGAAGTCCGATGAGCAATTTTCGGTTGCGGTTCTTCTTGAAAATTATCGGGCGGCAACCAATTATTTTCGTCACCGACAAAAGTTTCAAAAAACCGCCAGGTTCGACGCGCAATCATCCGCGCCATTTTTATATCGTTTTCCAACAAATGAAAGCGTTTAATTTTTGGCGCAAGACTAATTCGATAGGCAATTATCGGTGACAGCAACCACCCTAAAACAAACGGCAGAGCAATCGGTAAAGCCTCTGGACGTAACCAAATAATTAACACTAAACCAATTATTGACAACAACATTCCAACCCACATCAGGCCAAAATACGATATTTGATTTTGTAGATTTTCGCTTTCACTACTTGCCGCCGTTTTCCATTCGAGCAGTTTTTTACGCGATATATGTTTTCGATAAAAGGTGCGGATGATAGCATCGGTTTTTGAATGAGCTTGGGTAGGGATTGCCAAAATAGCCAGCAAAACTTGCAACGTATTCGTGCGAAGGTTAATCCAAATGCTGGAAAAATAACTCATCCAAGCCA